>JAHDGD010000085.1 GCA_020627825.1 Saprospiraceae bacterium | reverse complement strand
TAGACTTAGGATCTAGTGCCGCGAGGCGTGGGGGTTCGACTCCCTCCACCCGCACTTTTTTCTCTTTGGAAATACAACGATTAATTTTCCGTGTCAAGACTGTATTTTCGCTTTATTTCTTTTACGCATTCTACAGCCTACCCTTTAATTAATAACTTTTACGCTAATTTTTTGATTGAAACCATATGAAAAGTTCAGTTACCGATAAAACAAACCTTACAGCTACTTTAGACATTATCCTTTCTCCCGAAGATTATAAACCGAAATTCGATGAAGTCATTTCGAAAATGAAATCGGAAGTGAGTATGAAAGGATTTAGAAAAGGGAAAACTCCGAAGAGCGTTTTATTAAAAATGTATGGTTCGAGAGCATTTGCTGAGGCAGTAAATGAAACCGTTCAAGATAATCTTACGAAAGCACTAGAAGAAAACAAGATCGAGATCATCTTATCTCCATTAATTTCAGAAGAACGATCGGATACTGAGCTTGACTATAAAAACATGAAAGATTATACTTTTTCTTTCGATGTAGCTCTTAAACCGGACTTTACTTTAAAAGGTGTCGAGAAAAAAGATTCTATTCCTTTCTACAAAATCAAGGTCGATGATGACATGATCAATAAGGAACTAGAGTTTCGTAGAAAAAGAGCAGGAAAAGAAATAGAAGTAGAAAAAAACATCGAAGACGAAGATCGTATTACAGTTCATGCCTATGAATTGAATTCGAAAGGAAACAAAAAAGCTAAAGGTTGGGATACTGGATTTCAAGTATTAATAAGTAAACTTGAAGAAACATACGCGAAGGAATTGAAAGGAAAAGATGTAGGTCATGAATTTGAATTTGACATTTATGCATTCGAACAAAATGCCAATGAGACCTATGTAAATAAATATCTTTTGAACTTGGATGAAGATGAAGAGAAGAAAATAGGAAATCAATTCAAAGGGAAAGTTGAAAAGATTCACAGAATAGAACCTGCTGAACTTGATCAAGAATTTTACGATAAAGAATTTGGGAAAGATGAGGTAAAAGATGAAAAAGAAGCGAGAGCGAAAATTGTAGAATCTTTCGAAGGATTTTATGAGGGACAGTCTACCGCTTTTACCCACAGTTTATTGATGGAGAAACTAAATGAAATCAATGAGCTAGAAATCTCTGATGACTACATGAAAAAGTGGATTCTTAAAATGTATGAAGAAAAGTACACGGAAGACCAAGTAGATCAGATGATCCCCAATGAAAAGAAAGGAATGAAGTGGGACATGATTAAAGATGCTGTAAAAGAAAAATATCCTTTTGAAATAGGACCAGAAGATGTGAAGAATAAAATACGAGCAAAAGTAATGGGCTATTTCGGAGGACAAGTACCTAATTTTAATGTTGACGAACTCGTCAATAATCTAATGTCGGACAATCAACAATTCCGTGAAGCGTATGCTGAAGCTTCTACTGAAAAATTATTGGCGACTGTAGTAGAAAACATTGACAAAGAGGAAAAAGAAGTCACAATAGATGAATTCCGTTCTCTTGTTGAAGAATTTAATAAGAAGCAACAAGAAGCCATAGCAGCAGAAAATCCGGAACCAGCAGCATCTTAATTTTTGGGCTCGAGCCCAAAATAAAAAATCGATAGATTCACCCTTTCAATAGATAGACACCTTGGTGAGGAGTCAACAAATTGGGTTGATAGGTTGTTTATTAGTATATTGGCATTTCATTTCTGAAGTTCAGATATGACCTTTTTGTAAGTATTGTTTATGGCCATTCTACTTTGGCAATATGACTAGATAGAAGCGATACTTACCATTACTTAATTCATAAATTGTAAAGAATGTTTAATCAAGATGAATTCAAAAAGTATGCAACGAAACACATGGGTATGAGTGGCATGCATTTAGAAAAATATATGGAGTCAAGTGGTATGGCTGCGCCGAATATTACTGGTTTCACTCCACAAGTGATCGAAGAAAGACAGATGAACATTGTAGGGATGGACGTATTCTCAAGGCTTATGATGGATCGTATCATTTTTATGGGTGTTCCTGTGACAGACTATGTTGCAAATGTTATTCAAGCTCAACTCTTGTTTCTTGAATCTACTGATCCCAAAAGAGATATTCAAATGTTTATTAACTCTCCAGGAGGATCTGTGATTGCAGGAATGGGAATTTATGACACGATGCAATATGTTTCACCTGATATAGGGACGATCTGTACAGGTCTTGCTGCGTCAATGGGTTCAATTTTACTTTGTGCTGGAACGCAAGGAAAGAGAACCTGTTTACCGCATAGTAGAGTGATGATTCACCAACCAAGCGGTGGAATGCAAGGACAATTTACCGATATGGAAATCAGCTATAATCTCATAAAAGACTTAAGAAATGAGTTGTACCATATCTATGTTAGACACACAGACAAAGACTTTGACACGATAGAGGCAGACTGTTTAAGAGATAGATGGATGACAGCAACTGAGGCGAAAGAATATGGTCTTGTTGATGAGGTGCTAGAAAGAGGCGAGTCAAAAGCCTAATAAACATTACTATTTCAGGTTTTTTAGGGCTTAAAGCCCAAAAAAGTAAAGACGAACTTGATCTATGTTCTTGTGTAGAACACAAAAAGGAAATAGATTAAGATTCGTCTTACCTGATTCTAGAAGACACTATAATTAATTTAACTTTACAAGCAACATTTTCACCGAACTAATACTATTATAAGTAGGTTATTGAATACGAAGAAGTAAAACTTAAGGTATGAAATCGAAATCAAGTTATAAATGTTCTTTTTGTGGGAGAGACAAGAAAGAAGCGATGATTCTTATTGCAGGGATTGATGGACACATATGTGAAGTATGTGTTGACCAAGCTTCCGATATTATCAAAGAAGAGGTTGGCAGTAGACAAGAATTGGAAAGCAACTCTTTTACTATGCCCAACGAATTGACTCCGAAAGGCATAAAGGGACATCTTGATGAATATGTGATCGGACAAGATGAGGCAAAAAAATATTTAAGTGTTGCCGTTTACAACCATTATAAAAGATTGAACTTCAAATCCTCAAATGGTGTGAAAATTGAAAAGTCTAATATTCTTTTTGTAGGTGAAACAGGAACTGGTAAGACCTTATTAGCAAAAACAATTGCGGATTATCTTGATGTACCTTTTACAATAGTGGATGCTACAGTGTTCACAGAAGCGGGATATGTAGGGGAAGATGTAGAAAGTATGTTGAGCCGTTTATTGCAAGCATGTGATTATAATGTGGAAGCGGCACAACGCGGAATTGTTTACATTGATGAGATTGACAAGATCGCGCGAAAAAATGATAACCCTTCCATTACACGAGATGTTAGCGGTGAGGGGGTTCAACAAGCGATGCTTAAAATGCTTGAAGGCACAGAGGTTAATGTTCCACCACAAGGAGGACGTAAGCATCCTGAACAAAAAATGATCAAGGTCGATACCAAAAATATATTATTCATCTGTGGAGGTGCTTTCGATGGTATTTCAAAAATCATAGCACGTAGAATGAATACGCAGGTTATTGGTTTCAATAATGCTGAAATAGAAAAAGTTGACCAAGACAATCTTCTTCAATATGTAAGTCATCAAGACTTGAAAACGTTTGGGCTAATTCCTGAATTAATCGGACGTGTACCTGTATTAACCTATCTTGATCCACTGGACAAAGAAACACTTGTACAGATATTAACTGCACCAAAAAATGCATTAGTAAAACAATATCAAACACTTTTCGAACTGGAAGATATCGAGTTGATCTTTAGTGAGGAGGCCATAGACTATATAGCTGAAAAAGCATTGGAATACAAATTGGGTGCAAGGGGATTGAGAAGTATATGCGAGGCGATATTGACAGATGCAATGTTTGATCTTCCAGGTAAAGATGAAGTCAAAGAATTCAAAGTGTCAAGTGCTTACGCAAAAGAACAACTAGGAAAGAGTAAACTTTCAAAATTACGTAAGGTAAGCTAAAGAAATTTATTTCTATATTTAGGCTACTAAAAAAGCACTATTTATCGAAGAAAGAATCAAAGGAAGAGCTGTAGAATTAATCCCTATGCAAGTAGAGGAAAAAGAATTCTTTTTTAAAAAAGCAACTTCGTCAGATTCAACTGATTTTTGGTATGGTCCGCATCTTGGTGAGCCAATACCTAATAAAGAAGCCTTTTTCAAAGATTTCGAAGAATACTATTTTACTGATTTCAAAAATGCTAAAGGAAGGTGTTTTCACATTCTGGAAAGCGATGAGAAAATTGGCCAAATCAATTATAACGAAATAAAAGAAAGGGTTGTAGAAATAGACATCATCATCTACGATAAAGAGAATTGGTCCAAAGGATACGGGTCAAGTTCTGTGAAACTTATGTCTGCTTATTTAGAAGAAAAGTTTCACGTAGAATCCATTTTCATAGAAGTTCACAGCAAAAATAAAAGAGCTGTAAAAGCGTATGAAAAAGCTGGTTTTACTATTTCAGGTGAACAGGTTGATAATGGTCAAACATTTTATCGACTGGAAAGAAAAAATAAATATTTATAGAGAATTTACCTCATTTTAGGTCTTCTCCTTTTACGGCTTCCTCCCATCATTCCACCTTTACCTCTTGTACCACCCACCATTCGTTGCTGAGCTTTCATTTGGCCACTTTGACTCATTGCTTTATCGAATAAGGCGATCTGCTCTTTTAAATCTTTCTGCGTAACTTTTAATTTTTTCAGAATCTGTAATTGTTTCTTAGCAAGATTCCATTTTTGCTTGGAAGCATTGATGTTACATAATTGAAGGTAAACCATGGCTTTTTCATTATCAGACGGTAAGTTTAAAGACAGGGCCTTATTGAATAGTTCCTCCGCTGTATTGTTATCTTTTCTCTGTGTAGCTATAGAACCTTGCATGATATAATACATCGCACGATTGGTCACGTATAGTAATCTAGGAAACTTGGTTAAATTCAATCGCTTTTCTGCCCCAACAAAATCTTGAGCTTGAACCAGCTGACCTGCACTAGCAACCGTCCCTAATATAAAGTACCCTACTAGTAAAATAACGCCTGCGAAAATAAATGGAAAACCATACCAGAATCCCATAGTTGCTGACATTATTGTTCCTCCAATGATGCCAACGGCAATTAAGGCAAACCTCAAGTATATGTTGATTATAAACATGTCTATCTTTTTTGCAAAGATAGTTGAAAAATAAGACTACGTGGTTATGATCACTAGAATTAAGACCTCAAAAAATCTAGTCAATTGGTAGAATCAAGTCTTTGGAATTATTTCGTACATTCCCTACTGCATTTGAAACCTTATATGCAGCCATATACTCGGATGGATACGGCTCAATTAATTTCATCACTTCAGCTGCAGATAGCGTCGAATCCAACCAAATCCGTTCTTGTTCAGGTAATAAAATAGCAGGCATACGATCATGAATATCTTTCATCAATTCATTTGGCCCCTGCGTAATAACCGTAAAGCTATAAATGATTTCTTTTGTTTCTTTATTTGTCCACTTTTCCCATAGACCTGCAACGGAAAAGATATCGACATTGGTTGTTGTAATGCGGTAGGGTGTTTTGATTTTTCCATCTCGTTTCCATTCATAAAATCCATCCATGGGGATGATGCATCTTCGTGATTCGGCAGCCTTCTTAAAGCTCGGTTTCTCAAGCAACGTTTCACTACGAGCATTGATCATTTTATACCCTATCTTCACATCTTTTGCCCAAAAAGGAATCAATCCCCACCGAAATAAATGAATACGATCAGGTTCTTCATTTGTAATCACAGGACACATATGAGTTGGTGCGACATTATAATTGGGAAGTGGGTTGTATCGGATCAATTCATCACTATAGAATGTGGCATTGAATCGTTGTTCAATCTCTTTTTCATTCTTTGTAAGACTTGACCGTCCGCACATTAGTCTTGCTTTCTATGCACATATGAATCAATCCCATCATTTTTAAGACGGCTTGAAGTAGAGGCAGCAGATGACCTAGAGTCATAACGTCCAGCACAAATTGAGTGATATTGAGATTGATCGAAATACACTATTTCTGCATTGGAATACCCCATGCGTTTTAGTTTATTGATCATGTTTTTTGCATTATCTTCTAGCAAATAAGATCCAGCGATGACCATGTATTCTCCATATGAAGTTCCTTGATCATTATAAGTCGTAGCTTCGAATGTGCGTTCTTCTTTTCTTTTTCTAGGCTCAAGTCTCGTCTTAGCAGGTTCGGATGACGTATAATCTCCCGCAACATAGTCATCTTCTTCTTCGTATTCTTCATTGTCCTTCACCTCCATATCCATATCATCACTGTCTTCTACTTGACTTTCTCCTTCATTTTCACCCTCAAACTCGTCTTCTGTGTAGTCAATTCCACCCATTTCGTCTTCTAGCAGCTCAATATCATCTGAACTGTCTTCGTTTACTTTTGTAGTATTATTGCACGAATTCAATAATATACTAACCCATAAATAAACTAAAAATAAAGCTACACCTGAAAGCGTAATTTTTAAATATCTCATTGAAAATGACTTTACATATTAAATTAATTCGCAATATATAAAATATTTTATTACAAAGAATTAATTTGATTATGTATTAACATATATTGTTTTTTAAATATTTGGGCTTTCGCCCAAAAAGTCGTTATATTTCGGCTTCGAATAAACCTTAACCTTCGCTTATTATATACATTTCTTTAACATAAAATGTACCTTATGAAACATGTATTTCTTTTAATGATCACTTTTACTTTGGGCGTAAGCCTGAATGCTCAGCAAAGAGTAGAACTAGGTCATGTAAAATGGATGCGTAATTACGACGAAGCAGTCAAAAAAGCAAAAGAACAAAACAAACCCATTTTTATATTATTTCAAGAAGTGCCTGGGTGTTCTACTTGCCAGAATTATGGTAAAAATGTATTGCGTCATCCATTAATTGTAGAAGCCATAGAGGACCTTTTCATCCCATTGGCAATCCATAATAATAAACAAGGTCATGATGCAAGCATCTTAAAGAAATTCAATGAACCAAGTTGGAACAACCCTGTCGTTCGCATGCTTTCTTCTGATGAGCAAGAACTAGTTCCTAGAGTTGCCAGACAATATTCTGCAGTTCAGCTTGTGGCAGCTATAAATACGGCTCTTGCTAATGCCAATCAATCAATACCTGGTTATCTGAATATTCTTGAAGAAGAGTTGACGGCACGTTCTGCTGGGATTCAAGAGACATATATTAGTATGTATTGTTACTGGAGTGGAGAAAAACACATAGCAAAACAGAAAGGCGTTGTGTATACTGAAGCTGGATTTATGGATGGTAGAGAAGTTGTAAAAGTCTCTTATGCACCTGACCTTATCTCTTATGAAGAATTGCTCATAGCAGCCCAAAATGCTCAATGTGCTAGCGCATCCTATACCAATGATCAAGAAGAAACCAAGGAATCTAGAAAGGTACTGGGTCAAGGAAAACAATACAAAACCAAAGCGTATCGAAAAGCGCATGATGACAAGTATTATTTAAAACGGTCCAATCTGAATACACTTCAGCTTACAGATCTTCAAAAGGCCCGAATCAATAGTATGCTCGGTCAAGGACTTGATCCGTCGAGATTGTTGTCACCAAGACAGATTGCTTCCTTATGATTATCTTTGCAGTATAAAAAGGTAAACATAGATTTTTCAGGAAAACATATCATCATACTTGCTCCCCATACGGATGATGGAGAACTAGGATGTGGAGCGACAATCCACAAGGCCATCGCACAAGGCGCTGAGATCACCTATGTCGCATTCTCTACTGTGGAAGAATCGGTACCTGATGGATTTCCCAAAAATCAATTGGAACTCGAATTAAAAAAAGCTACCGCATCACTGGGCATAAAAGAAGAAAACCTTATCGTTTTCAAATATACGGTCAGGAAATTGAATTATGTTCGTCAAGAAATCTTGGAAGAATTGAT
Source organism: Saprospiraceae bacterium (assembly GCA_020627825.1). GTDB lineage: Bacteria > Bacteroidota > Bacteroidia > Chitinophagales > Saprospiraceae > JAHDFB01. Next base: position 8,535 of record JAHDGD010000085.1, on the reverse strand, counting down.
CCGCATTCGGAATGAACGCAAAATAGACATGGTATTCATGCCTGTTCTGGATGACATACATCAAGACCACAGCACAATTGCAGCTGAAGGACTTCGCGCATTCAAAAATTCAAGTATCCTAGGATATGAACTGATGTGGAACAATATTGAATTTCGGACCAATGCGTTTATCAGTGTGACAGAAGAAGATGTTCAGGCTAAAATTGCAGCATTACATTGTTACGAAAGCCAGCGTTCAAGACCTTATATGAGTCCTGAATTTATTCGTTCATTAGCAACTGTCAGAGGCGTTCAATGCGGAAAACCGTTTGCTGAGGCTTTTGAAATTATCCGTTGGATAATCTCATGAAAAAGATTGCAATACATCAACCTAATTTTTTACCATGGATGGGCTTTTTCGAAAAAGCTCGTCAAGTCGATCAGTTTGTATTACTTGATCATGTTGCCTTTAGCAAAGGATCGTTTACGAATAGAGTAAAGTATTTTTGTAAATCAAGTCAACAAGTAAAATGGTTAACCGTTCCGTTGCAACAGGCACCATTGGGCACACCCATAAATAAGATGCTTCTTGCTCCATCTACGGATTGGAAAAAAAAGATGGTTCGTACCTTGGAACAAAATATAAACAATGCATTCATCCCGATCATTGTCGATACCATTGTAAATCATAGAACGGAAAAATTATCCGATTTTAACATCACCTTAATCAAACAACTCTTTAGAATTCTCGATATTAAAACTCCCTTGATTCGATCATCAGCACTTTCGTTAGAGGAAGACAAGCAACAACAAGTAGTCTTAAATATATGCCAATTGGTACAGGCCGATTCATATGTATGTGGACAAGGTGCTTTGAATTATATAAATGCTGAGGCTTTCGCCCAAAAAGGCATTCAACTAAACATTCGAGATTTCAAAAAAGATATCATAGAAGCAGGTTTGGTCGATATGGATACCGCTGGATTAAGTGCATTGTGCCATATGTAATAGTAGGTAGTAATGAAAATTGAAATGCCGAAGAAATAACGACTTTTGTGAATGAATACTAGAAGTGGAAGAATCTATGGTAGCGTGAATAATGGATCAAAACGAAAAAATCAATCTACCGAAACTCATGATTCAGAAACAAATCTTGTTGCGAGTTTTGCTTTTATAGACAAAATACAGGCATTTTAGCAATTGCTGATTGACACCAAATTAATTCCTAAATACCGCATATCTTTTTATTTAATTTCTCAATTTCTTCGTTAGAAAAGCCTCGCCATAACTACGGTTATGACTACGTTTTTTAACTCGAACTAGAAAAATTAAACAACAAAATATTATACGATATTTAGAGATTAAATTGGTGTTACAGCCTTGATTTTTTGTTTCTTTTGCCTTGATGCAAAAGAAAAAACACTAAGCCTGCTTTATAAAATCTTCAAAAAACCTTTTTGACAAATGCTTATGATCACTATTTGTCATTTTATATGTGTTAGCTCTTTTTTAAAGATTGACAAATCAACTGGGATTCACATTATGTCAAACGGATTTCCCTTTAAAGTAATTACTCAGTTCACTCTTTAAAGATCTTGATATTGGAATTTGCGTGTGATCTGACATTAGAAAATGCCCTCCATCGGATTTTATAAATTTTAAAATGTACTCTTCATTGATCAGGTGACTTTGATGAACCCGTAAAAAATTTGCTTTTGATAATAATTTTTCAAAATGTAGTAGTGTTTTAGTTACAATAAGAGTTTTACCATCTTTTAAATGAATGTTCGTGTAATTACTATCAGATTCACAGCGGATAATGTCAGAAAGTGGGATGAATTGATAGCCATTGGCGATGGGAACTACTATTTTATTGGGGACTTTAATTTTTTCTTTTACAATTGTTTCTGCTTCTTCTAAAATCTCTCTAGTAAAGGGTTTAGTGGAGCCCATAGATTTTTTAATCGCGAATTCAAGCCTTTCTGGACGGACAGGCTTTACCAAGTAATCGATTGCACAATACTGGAAAGCATTTACCGCAAATTCATTATACGCGGTGACAAAAATCACATTGCATTTTACTTCTTCTATAATGAGGTCTAAAACTTCAAATCCACTAAGTTTAGGCATTTTGATATCTAAGAAAAGAATCTGCGGTTTTAAGGTTTTTATCGCTTTTACTGCCTTTACTGCATCATCGTAAATACCTATAATTTCAATACCAAGGTTAAGTCTTTCTATTTCGTATTTAAGGACTTCAGAATTAGAGTATTCGTCATCTATGAGTATAGCTGTTGGTTTCATTTATTTTCTTTTAAAAGTCAAGATGATTTTTGTTCCTAAAGCATTTCCTTTTTCATCGTACAGATCTTTAATGTCAATAGCGATATCATACCTATTTAATTTACTTATTTGCTCGATCCGTTCCTCCGTAATCACCATACCAAGTGATTTCTTTTCCTCCTTATCCGTTTTGAAATTTTGAGCAGCTTTTCTTCCAATCCCATTGTCAGCAATTGTTACTTGATACCCTTTTTTTAAAGAAGTATATGAAAGTGAAATTTTATTGTCCTTGTCCTCTTTATGAAGAAGTCCATGCCAAAGGGCATTTTCCACAAAGGGCTGTATAAGTAAAGGTGGAATGTCTTCATTTTCTAAATCTATGTTTGGGTCTATTAAAATTTCTACGCTGAAAGGAGTTCTAAATCTTCTTTTTTCTATATCAAGGTATTTTTGAATCCATTCAATATCATCTCTTAGAGAGATATAATCTAATTCACTGTACTCTAATATGCCTCTTATCAAAAAGGAGAAGTCCGTAATATAATCCCCTGTTTCATCTTTATTCTTAAATAGCACATGATGTTTAATAGAGTTTAATGTGTTGAATAAGAAATGTGGATTCATTCGAGATCTGAGAGCAGATGTGTTCAGCTTCGCAATTTGGATTTCATAATCCGATTTAATTTTTTCTTTCTCAAGTGCTTGCTTAATTCTATAATTCGAGATAACATAAGTTAAAAGTGCTAGCCCTAGTAGGCAAAGTGCAATGTAATACCACCTCTTATACCAAGGGACATACTTATAGATAGATATAACTTTTGTTTCAAAGATATTTTGATCTACTACAGCTCTTACACTGAGTGTATGGTGACCACCATTTATAGATTCTAAATGCAGCATATTGTTTTCTATAGTTTTCCATTCGCGGTTACACAAGGAATATTGCAATTGGTATTCAATGTCGAAAGGATGAGATAGGCTTACTAATAATTTTAACTTGTCTTGAATTTCTTCTAAGAGGATCTCTGATTTATTTTCAAAAGAGATAAATCCAAGAGATTGTCCATTTGAAAAGGCTTCACCTATTTGTAAGCTTCGATATTTTTCACCTGTGCGTGCTAACTGTCTATTACTTCTAAATATTTTTTTGGCTGCACCTATCCAATAATGTCCATGGCTATCTATTAAAGGCTCAAAAGGAGCACTTGGTGATCCTTCTATTTCAGTTAGTTGTCTTTTTAGGTGATTGAAAAAATATAAACCTCTATAATGACTATTTACAATCATAGTTGAGTCATTTAAAGTTCTTAATGATTTTAAAATATTCCGATTGGGTTTGAGGGTATGTGTAGGATCTGGAAAAAAGTTAGAAAATGTATTCGTATTCATATTGAAGCCTACGATTCCCGCTCCCCAAGAGGCAGAATAAATCATGCTATCTAAAACGGCTCCTTGATAAAACCAGTGTTTATGATCACCCCAATATCTCTCCTTTTCTTTATAAATAAAATCTGCTTTATACGTGTTTCTTTGATGTGAACTATGATTGATTACATGCATTCCCCCACTCGCTTGAATGTAGAGCATGGAATCAGAAAAGTTGGGGTAAATAGCATGAATGGTGTGGGTAGTACTCTGTCTGTGATCATAAGCTTCACCATCTGTAAGATAAGATTCGATTACCTTTAGTGTATGAATATCGATAATGTACACACCATTGCGAGAACATGCAGCGATATTTCCTCCAAATGGTTCTAACTGTATGAGATTATTTCGCATATTCTCTGGATACTTTGCATCATCTAAATAGATATTTTTGAAGGTTCCATTCTTTAGATCATATACGCTTAAACCTTTGGGTGTAGCCATCCATAGCTGCCTTAAGTCATCTATTTCTACATCTTCCACAAATGCGGAAAGTGTCAAATCTGGAAATTTACTTTTAAAATATCGACTTACATTAATTGCTTGAAACCCATCATATCTTATCAACCCTTGATCCGTACATATCCATACTACTCCTTCATCATCTTCCTCAAAGAAATATTTTTCTGTCGTATTGGAAATACCATCATCATTGCCGACAGGGATGGGTTGAAACTCATCAGCGAAGATTCCAAAAGGAAACTGTGCTTGCCCGCTAAAAGCACAAATACTAAATAAGATAATATAGAGTAATCTGTTCAAAACTAATTCTAAGGTACACTTTTATCTGAATGATTTTTATAAAAATTTTTTAATACTATTTGCATTTCCAAAAGGCGTATTAGCTATCGCAGATAAAATGATTAAGTTCTAGGTAAAAAACACAATCATATCCTTTGATACGGCGAACATTTTCAACACAGAACTGAATCATTTTACTAGTTAACTTGAATAATGGATAAGGAATTTTAACAGAAACCTTTTAAAGGGTTAGGTTTGACTATAAATTCCGAAGGAATACATAGCTAATTCTAGGAATTTCTAGGAAAAAGATAACCCTTTAAATGGTTTTATAAGCTATTGACATTTCTACATCCATCTACTTCGTTCTATTTTATTCCTCTTAGCGCTGCTAATACCATTTAAAATCCAAATTATCGGATAAATTCTTCTTAAAATGAGTGATTTCTTCCTTAGAAAATTTCGAAATAGCTAAGGCTATTCCTCAATTTTATAAGTCGAACACACTTATTTGTAATTTGAATTTATAGCCGACAATTTAAAATTTAAATGATATACGAAACAAAATCAGCCTTGTATATGTATGCATCTCTGTCAACTGATTTTATTCCATATCCATTATTCAAGTTTGTTAAAAAGTCTGCCATTTTGGAATGCAAATAATATAGTAACGAGACTAATGGTTAAGGAATAAAATCAAACTATTTCATCTGTTGTTAATACAATTTCAATGTCCAATAAATCATCGACATTCGCAAATCAATAGAAACACCTCAAATACAAGGCTGATTTTGTTTTCCTTAGCCGCCATACGGGGAATGAACTCGAAAAAAGTAGATTGGGGTAGCAGTGTCAATTTTTTTTAAAAACCTTATAAACCCGCATTATGCAATAGATTTTCTATTGTTTAATGTGGAAGACGGTCATCTTTTTACTAGAAATTCCTCGAATTTGCTTTTATTAGTCCTGTGCTAGTAACAGATAAAATTTGTTACATTACTTTTTAATTTTTTTCAATTTTTCGATCTCCTCTGAAAGGTAATCAATAGTTACTTGTTGATCTTGTATTGCTTTAACCAAAACAGGTATAAGTTCGCTATACTTTACTCCGTATGTAGTGTCATCATCAGAAACTCTACCGTCAGATTCAGTTAACTTCTTTTCGTTATAGACAATCACTTCTGGAATTACTTCTTCTAACTCCTGAGCGATGAATCCTAGATGGACGGACTCTTGATCTCTTCCACTATTCCATTGATAAGATACTGGTCTTAGTTCCATCACTTTTGATAGACTCTCGGTCAGATTCGTTATATTTTTCTTTTTTCTGAGATCTGATGTTTGAATGGTTCCGTTGGTAGCCCATACTTCAGTAAATCGGAAAGTTGAACTTCCAAGAGAAACATCATCATTATTTGTAGGGCCCCATTCGATACCTGCATCGTAAAGACCAATTTTTGATAAATTATTGTATCTAAGTACTAAACTTTGACCAGCGGGTACTGTAATACGACCAAAACCTTCAAATGATAATTCATTACTTCTTATAACTACACTGTTATAAGTAATCCCACCAGTTATAGGATTCCAATAGGCATTGTCTTCATCATCCTGCCATGACAAAATTCCGGTTCCATTTGTTTTAAGCACTTGATTTGCACTACCGTCCGATATTGGAAACGTGTATGCATTATTAACATTTAACTCACCACCAATTCGGAGATAGTTAGTCCCAAAGTCACCATAAATTAGAGGATTCGATCCAGAAAATGTATTTTCGATGATAAGCTTGTTGTCACCAAATTCTGTTCGACCTGCATAACTTCCTATAAATACATTTCCAGATTTATTATGAGTTGAAAAGTCACCGCCTGCTCCTCGACCAATAATAACATTATTACTACCTTCTTGATTCCCATAGTTTGCTTCGTATCCTATCACTACATTGCTATTTCCAGTCGTGTTTCGGTAACCTGAATAACTACCTAAAAATGTATTATAACTACCCGCAGTATTAAAAAATCCTGAGGACCGACCAAAGAATGAATTTAAACCGCCAGTGTTATTGTTGCCCGCAACTAAACCAATAAATGAGTTATCTGAAGCAGGCATAATTTGCAAATCATTATTGTCATTTTTTTCTATAGTAGCTACTAGAACATCACTGAGTGTTAATTCTATTTCATCATCTAATCCAAATTGTCCTTCTATTAATTCAATTTTAGTATCTCCATCTGTATCAATCAAAGAAGAAATCTTTCCTAAAGGCAACCAACTCGTCCCATCATAATACATAAAGGCTTGTTGGATGTTATCATAGACCAACATACCTGAAGTGGGATTACTTACAGTTGTATGGTCTATTGGTTTGATCTGAATACCATTGGGATCTACTTCAAGGGTTGGTGTAATTTGACTTAGTACAATTTGAATTGGCATACATATAAGTAAGACAAGTAGGTATCGCATTTTCATTATTTAAAGGATTACTAAAGTTTAAGAATTGTGCTTTTAATGAGCTAATAATATCAAGAGCTTCATATTATTTGCGACAATTCAACATTTAGATCACAAGATCAATAAAAGAGACCTTCTTTCATTATAGGAAATACCATATGGTAGATTTGAACTAGCTACATGTAGTTTTGAACTAGTTACCAAAATTGAAATTGTAAAACGGATTTTTTTATTAACCCAAGTCTTTTTTACATATACATTCCATTAGAAAATATTTCACTATGCCATTATGGCATTCTTCATCTTGTTATTTTGACAATATGTCAGTTTAATGTCCTGTTTTTTCCCATTTTGTCAGAAAAAATGCGATGGAACAGCTTTTGACTGTAGTGAAGTACATTCATTAATTAAAAAATGTATTAAAAATGATTATACAAAATAAAAATGTACCGGCACACTTCTTATTCGATTCGTTGTTTAACAGTCCTCGAAAAAAGAGTGTTCGACCTATAGCACCTAATCGAGTTGCCTACAATATTGTGAAAAATGAAAACGGTTTTACTTTAGAATTTGCGATTCCAGGATTTTCAAAAGAAGATTTTACGATTAGTATGGAAGAAGACAAGCTTCTTATTAAGCTAAATGATGTAGAAAAAAGTGACCGTAAGTACACAAGAAAAGAATTTGACTTTAGCACATTCGAAAAGAAATTCAATATTCCTAGTTCGATAGATACAGAGAAAATTTCAGCGAGCTATGAGAAAGGCATCTTATCTATTGTACTAAAACATGCAGAGAAGATTACTAAAAACATTGACATCCACTAATAAAAAAGAAGAAAAATGAAAACATATAACAATCCTATCAATGATGCCATAGATCATTTTCTGAATCATTCATTGAATGAAGTTTTTGGGGTAAGTTTATCTACTAAACATCCAGCAGTAAATATCTATGAAGATAGTGAAACGCATTTCTTGGAACTTGCCGTTCCTGGATTTACAAAAGAAGATATTTCAATTTCAATAGAGAATGAATCGTTGATTGTAAAGGCAACAATAGCTGAGAAGACGGAATCTAAAAGTGATCAATCCTTTATTCATAAAGAATTTGTATATGATGCTTTTGAAAGATATTTTACGATTCCTCAAACAGCTGATGTGTCCAATATAAAAGCATCTTATAATGCAGGAATTCTGACCATTAGTATGGCTAAAAAAGAAGAGGCCAAGGATAAAGGGCCAATCGATATAAAAATTTCATAATCATTTTAATTGGTTTTGGTTAGTACTCGATTTGCATAGGTTTATTCATCAGAATTTTCCTATGCTCAAAGAGGGATATTAATTGAATTTAAGTTGAAAAATTCGACAAGAGGCTGTCTCCCTAGGAGATGGCCTTTTCTTTTAAATCTGAGTTTGAGATTACTAGCCCGATCATGATTTAAGAATAACAGATAGTGTTCAAAGCATAAACGATCCATTAACTATCAAGAGCATTCAATACTATTTAGAATTTTCAAAGAAATAGGTTGGATCAAGAAAAAGCAATTTTAAGATTACTGTTGAGAACAGTAAATAGTGGAGAAGTGAATGGAACAATAGGTTCAAGATTATTCCAAAAAGACTTGAATTAGCAGCGTATTATGCT
>JAHDGD010000294.1 GCA_020627825.1 Saprospiraceae bacterium | reverse complement strand
TTTAATTGGATATTGTGAAAATCTTGTTTTTTTATGTTGCTGACAATATTAAGTACCTAAACATAAATAATCATCACTTTTGATGGCTTAATTTCAAGCTGCACTGCGTTATTTTTTTTAGTAATAGCGGTGCTATTCCGTCAAAAAAATGCCTTGTTCAGCATAAAATTAAGCTTCATCAGGAAATGTCGATTATTTTCATTCAGGTACTTATCTATTGTCGACTTTGTATTTTTTTATTCGTTTGGGCCTCATTTACAGAATCGTGAGTTTTGATTTCTGAAAGTAGCTTCTCAATAGAAATATTAGCAGCATTATACTGAACATCCACCACCCACATTTTAAGATTAGGAGCTATCTTTTTAACCATTTTCATCTCATAATGTTGATGATCAGTTACCACATCTTCTATATTGTCGTTAGTAAGTTGGAGTATCAGCTGTTGAACAGACATTTCAGCCTTTTCCTTACTCGCTTCACTATTATTTTGAGAAGAATGGCAAGCCATTAATATCGGGATTAAGAGTACTGGTAAAAAGAGTATCTTAAGCCATGTTTGTATTGATTTCAAATTACATTTATTTTTAAAGCAAATTTATATCTCAATTTAAGGAAATGTTGAGGAGAGAACAAAGTATAACAAGCAAAATTTCTTGAAATGTAATAGCATGGACAAAGAATTCGCCAAAAAAGAATAGCCCTTACAGTATTTATACCATAAGGGCTTTTCTTTTTTTATTGGGGGCTTCCCCTTCGGGTCGGGCTGTCCGTTCTTATGTGGCTATGCTGCTCTTATTCCGCTAAGGTATCTTAGTCTGCCCTTCGGGCCAGCCGTCAGTTACCTAAGCTCCATGAATCGCAGCATATACGCCACATACCACTACCATCCCTAAGCCGACAAACCATAAATGTCCCCATATTTCGCACGAGCATAATCCATGAAATATTGGAAATTCAATGGCTCACCTGAAATCTTAACACATAACTCCTCGGCAGTATATAACTGGCCATATTGATGGATATTTTCACGTAACCATGCCAATAAACCCAGCATATTGCCTGCTGCGATTTGTTCCTCTAAATCAGGTATATCTTTAGCTGCCTGTGCATAAAATTGCGCCGCATAAAAACTACCCAATGAATAAGTAGGAAAGTAACCTATACTTCCATGAGACCAATGTACATCTTGTAACACACCCATCTTATGATTAGGAACTTCTATGCCTAAATAACTCTTGTATTTTTGCGCCCATATTTCAGGTAAATCCTTAGCATCAATACTACCTTCTATCAAGCCTTTCTCAATCTCATAACGGATCATGATATGGAAGTGATAAGTCAGTTCATCCGATTCTGTTCTAATAAAGGACGGTTTGACTAAATTACAAGCTTTATAAAATGCCTCAGTATCTACTTCTGCCATCTGTGGAAAACGAGCTTGTAGATTAGAAAAATTAGCTTGCCAATAAGCCCTGCTTCTACCCACATTATTTTCCCAAAGTCGCGATTGTGATTCATGGATTCCTAATGAAATCGCACTTCCAGCAGGTAAACCATAATTTTCATTTAATAAACCTTGCTCGTAAAGGGCATGGCCTCCTTCATGAATACAACTCCAGATCATATTAGCGATGTTTTTTTCGTCAATACGAGTGGTGACACGTACATCATCAGCGGAGAAATTAGTAGTAAAAGGATGAGGAGCAATATCTTGGCGTCCCTTGTCAAAGTCATAGCCCATTTGCTGGAGTAAATCAATTCCCAAATCCCACTGTGCATCCTTATCAAAAGATTGATCCATGAAATCATGAGCTACTTGATCTTTAGCAGCAATTTCTTGAACAAAATCGACTAATTGTGCTTTTACATCGGCAAATAATTTGTCAAGATTAGCGGATTTTTCTCCTGCTTCATATGCATCTAATAAAGCATCATAAGGGTGATCGTCATAACCTAACATCTCTGCTTCTTCTCTTTTTAAAGAAACTACCTCTTTCATATGAGGAGCAAAAATGCTATAATCTTCTGCTTCCTTAGCTTTATGCCATGCATGAAAGGCTTTAGAAGTTGTTTTTGAGAGTTTAATGACGTGATCTTTACTTAATTTGGTGATTTTTTGATATAGCTTTAAACTTTGTGCTACATTTTTTTTCTCATTTTCAGTAAGGCTATTTCCTTCATTCAATTGAACTAACAAATTGCCCAAATCCTTAGAAATAGCCATTTCATGTGCAATACCTGATAAGGTTGCGATTTGTTGCGCTCTTCTCTGAATCCCTTTTTTAGGAATATAAGTCTCCTTATCCCAATGAAGTACTGCAATGGAGTGTGAAACATCAGATATCTTGGATAATTGAGCCTTGTATTGATCGTATAGTTTATTACTCATAGGTTCATAATTTTTGAAAAGTAAAATTAAGCATTTAGGAAGAAGGTAGAGAGCGGATAAAAGACCTTTTAAGCACTTCGAGAGAAAAAATAAGATCGTAAAAATGGAGCATATAGCGCTATTTAAAGCCTTTGTAACACAATGAATATTTATTTTTGCCAGTAGAAAACGTTTATTTATTGCTTTAGTATTTATAGGTACTTATATTTGCACCCAATGGGACGAATAATGGCAATTGATTACGGAATGAAAA
>JAHDGD010000084.1 GCA_020627825.1 Saprospiraceae bacterium | reverse complement strand
GTGATCTCTTCCTTAGAAAATTTCGAAGTAGCTATGGCTATTCCTCAATTTTATATGTCGACCTCACCTATTTGTAATTTGAATTTATTGTCGACATTTTAAAATTTAAATGGTATAAGAGAAAATTGCTATAATTCCTCATTAATATTGCGAGAGAAACACGGAATACTTCGAACCAATGACCTCTTTTTTGAGGGCAGTGGGGCTTGCCTCGGCTGCGCTCGGCATAAACTTCTCGACCATGTGGGACCAAAAAAGACTTACCACTTTTTTGTTTTGATCCAATTTCAAGTATCTCTGTATACCTTATCCTTTCGCTAATCTTGATTCTTATATTTTACCATTGTTAAAATAGTTGCCAGTGCCACAGTTTCTCCTGTTTCATCATACACGTCAACTAAAAATTTAACAATTCCTTTTTTAATATCGTCTTCATCTTTTTTCTCTTGACCTAGTTTCTCTTTTACGGTTAGTTTCACCCCTATTGTTGCTCCTGCATACATAGGCTTTACAAATCTACATTCATCTATGCCATAGTTTAATAATACAGGCCCTTTGGCAGCATCTACAAATAACCCAGCTGCAGCTGATAAAATAAAATACCCATGTGCAACACGTTGTTCAAAAGTTGTACCCTCCAAACTAGTAACATCAGTATGCGCATAAAAATGATCCCAACTCACATTTGCGAAATTTACGATATCACTTTCTGTAATTGTACGCTTATGAGTAATGACAGTGTCTCCTACTTGTAATTCTTCGAAATGCTTACGGAATGGATGAATGCTAGTATCCTTGAATGCACCTCCTTGTTGATATTGTTGAGTAACAGCTGTCATTGCACTCGGTGACCCTTGTACTGCACATCGCTGTAAATAGTGTTTGACTCCTCTCATTCCACCCATTTCTTCGCCTCCACCTGCTCGACCAGGTCCACCATGGACAAGTAATGGCATAGGAGATCCATGTCCCGTACTTTCCTTCGCACAATCCCTATTCAATACTAGAATTCTACCATGATGTGTTGCAGCGTTCACTACATAATCTCTTGCTATGTCATTGTCATAGGTTGTAATGGAACTTACTAGCGATCCTTTCCCTTTATTCGCTAATGCAATCGCCTCATCAAGGTCATCATATCCCATGATGGTACTTACTGGTCCAAAGGCCTCTATTTCATGAACTCCATCCATTTTCCACGGATCATTTGCCACCATTAATACAGGACTCATAAAAGCTCCCTTCTCTAGATTTACTCCAGGAATATCAAGCTGATCGGGATTTCCATAAACGATGGTCGCTTCATTACTCAATGCAGCGATCCTTTCTTTTACCTCTTCTACCTGTTCTTTACCTGCCAACGCCCCCATTCGCACACCTTCTGTTCTAGGATCTCCTATTACTGTTTTTTGCAATTGCGCACTCAAGGCTAATTGAACGTCTTCTACTAGATGATTTGGTACAATAATTCTTCTGATAGCAGTACACTTCTGCCCGCATTTAACCGTCATCTCTTTTCTTACCTCCTTAATGAACAACTTAAATTCTTCCGTACCAGGTACAGCATCTGCTCCTAGTACCGCACAATTCAATGAATCTGCTTCCATATTGAAATGCACCGATTGTTCCACTAAACGTTTATGCGATTTCAATAGTTGTCCCGTACTTGCAGAGCCGGTAAAGGTAACCATGTCACCCGTTTCTATATAATCAAGAATTCCTCTTGCAGAACCACAGATCAATTGTAAAGCACCTTCTGGTAGAATGCCACTTTCAATGATGTCTCTCACCATTGCTTCTGTTAAATAGCTCGTTAGTGTAGCCGGTTTAACTACAGCTGGCATGCCTGCTAACCAATTCACTGCGCATTTCTCTAGCATTCCCCATATGGGAAAATTGAAGGCATTAATATGGATTGCTACACCTGTTTTTGGTACCATAATATGGTGACCCATAAAAGTACCTCCTTTTGACAAGCCTACGGGCTCTCCTTCCACATAATACGTTTGATCTCCCAGTTTTCTTCTGAGCGATGCATTCGCAAATAAATTTCCTATTCCTCCTTCTATATCTATCCAAGAATCTCCTCTTGTGGCTCCAGTTTTATAACTTATGGGATAATACTTTTCTTTCATCCCATGAAGATGTAATGCAAGTTTTTTCAACATCAATCCCCGCTCCCTAAAAGTCATTTTTCTCAAGGCTTTATTCCCTACTTTCCTACCATAGTCTAACATCTCCCCAAAATCAATGCCTCCTGCATCTGCAATAGCTACTAACTCTCCAGTCGAAGCATCAACTAACTCTTTTCCTTTTCCATTTCCATTTATCCACTGTCCAGCTATATAATTTCCTATTTTCATACTTCTTTATTTATAAGGCTATTTTCACCTTTTATGCATTCATTAATTCTTCTATTTCAACAATTGTCTTTGGGATAGGTTTTCCGAGAACCTGATGACTCTGATTTGTCACCAAGACATTATCTTCTATTCGAATACCACCGAATGAGGTATAGTCCTCTAGCACATCATAATTTACAAACGAACTCCATTTTCCTTCTTGTCTCATTTTATGAATCAATTCAGGAATAAAATAGATTCCTGGTTCTACAGTTAAGACAAAGCCTTCTTCTAATGTACGAGCCAATCGTAATGATTTCAATCCCAGTTGCTTACTCCTTTCCATATTTCCATATCCCACTGCTTGCTCTCCAAGATTCTCCATATCGTGTACATCCATTCCGATCATATGACCAAGCCCATGCGGCATAAAAAGTCCTCCCACACCTTCCCTTACCATATCTTCCACATCACCCTTTACCATGCCCATGGATTTTAATCCTTCTAGCATGATTTTATTTGCTTCTATATGAATACTTCGATATGTAATTCCTGGTTTTACAAGTGCAATGGAATCCGTTTCCATTTTTAAAACTAAAGCATAGAGTTCTTTTTGGCGCCCAGAAAACCGTCCATTTACCGGAAATGTTCGAGTAATGTCTCCTGCATAACCATATGTGTTTTCAGCTCCACTATCATTTAAAACCAATCGACCACTTTCCATTTTATTGTCGTGATGATGATTATGTAAAGTCTGTCCATTTACAGAAAAAATGACAGGATAAGCCAGCTGACTATGTTGACTTTCAAGGGCTTTTCGAATATCGGCAACGACTTCATATTCGTATTTTCCTGGTCGTGTCTGACGCATCGCAGTCATATGCATATGTCGCGTAATATTGACTGCGTCCTCCATTTGTGCTATTTCTTCTTCCGATTTGTAACTTCTTATATCAACTATAGCTTGTATGAGTTTATCGGAACAATGCTTTTTTATTTGATTTGGGTCAAGCCCAAAAAGGCGCCCTGCTAAAATCATATGGTCGTGCCTATAAGGTGGTAAATAATGGATGCCCTTTTGGCCTCCGAGCCTTTCCTCCAAGGCTGCTATAGGTTTTATTTCGTCAATATGGCAAAGCTCAGCGTAATGAGCTAATGGTTTCTGTGGTCCTACCCAAATAATGTCATCAATACTGTAATCATTGCCATAAAGTGTTTTCTTTCCTGTGGCACAATCTAATACAATATGTAAGTTGGGGAGATTGATCCCAAAAAAATAACGGAACGTACTGTCTTGGCGAAATGGATAAATATTATCCGTATAGTTAAGTGGTGATTCAGTATTTCCTGGAATCCATACCAGTCCTTCACCCATTTTTTCAATCAACTTTCGTTGTCGATCTGCGTAGGTTTTTTGTGAGAATAATTGCATGTACAATGATACAATATGAAATTTAATTTTGCCTTAAGAATCGTGTAAATTAAATACAATTTTCTGCACGTGACATGTCCAGTCATATCCTGTTATTATGCTTAATAATAACATATGAATTTTATGTGAATCCTTTTTTAGCCTTAGCCACGCCTTCTTTCAAGTAAAATCATCATCATTAAGGATAACATAATTCGATCATCATCGTCATTGTCCATATTTCCTATCTTATCTATCGTAAAACTTTTTCCGAAAAATGAAGGATTCTTTTTCAATGTTACAATGGTATTGAAACGGTTATCTGTTAAAAGATAAGTTGGATTAAAAACGTAGCCTGTAAAAAAGGAAAGAATAGGGATTTCTCCGAAAATACCATCCATGACTTTCACCCATGGATTCTTTTCATTGATTTCGTATTGCTTCTTTTGATGTTCATCAATAATTTGATATCGGGTTTTCCATAAAGAACGCCATCCTTTTCTAGCTACTTTTCCAAATTCATTACCTTCTTGATCATAAAAACTATAAGCTGCAGAGAAATCCAACCACCGATCAGCTTTAATTTTATATAGAACTTCAGATCGACTTTCATCCGAAAAAATTTCAATATCTTCTTTTAGCTTGAACATTTTCTGTCTGACATACGCAATAATTTCACCGTTTGCATCTCGAGCTGTAAAGTCGTTTGCTAATGTAGAAATCTTAAAATCAAATTGAACGGGAAATTGAATGTTTTGCATGATAAGCTGATTTTCTTACTAATATAACGAAAATAATGGATAAGGAACTTTATCAGAAACCTTTTAAAGGGATCGAAAGGATTAACATTAAAACAACGCCTTTCTCACTTTATTAACATCTAAAAAATAAAGGGCTTTAAGATTGAGTCCTCCTATTCTATAAAAGTCTCCTAGCTCTCGAACGTTCAATAGATATTCCGTAAATTCTGTATTTCTAGAAAGAGTGGTATTGTATGAAATAACAAGATCGCTCCCTGGTGCAAATCTCCACGTATAAACAGTATTGATGGTGAAGAAATTATTGTTGATGTCATTTAAAAATCCTCCTTCATCATCTAATCCAGTATAGCTTGTTTCTTCTAGTTCCCCATTTTCACCATTCAATTTTCCAAAGTCAGTATATTGAACTGAACGGAAGAAATGATTCCCTTGTATGATGATGGACATTTTATTGTTTAGGTTGTATTGTGCAGATAGTTCATTGTTGAAGGTTCGGACATTTCGAATACCTATAATAATGTCGTTATCTTGATTTACATAGTTAATGGGAAATACAAAACCACGATCTACATCTTGGATGGTATAATTTACTCTGGGCACAATGAAGATCTTAGGATTTAGTCGTATCCTAGGAGCGATAGATACCGTAAAATCAAATTTTCCTTGTAGGTCGTACTTCCTATAACTAGTCCGCACATCGATAGCCAAAGGTTTTCTATAATCAGAAGAAATAAATCCTCCTACAGCAATACTTCTTGGTCGTTGAAGATAGACAGAAAAATCTTGAGTCCTTGGTTCGAAATAATCTCGAAAGCCTAGAGGTGCTATATTCATATTTACACCGAAAGCATCAAATGATTTAAGCCGCAAAACAAAGTTACTCCCTGTAAAGACACCTGTGAAAGCATTGGGGGTATACAAACTTTCATGAGACACCCATTGTGAGAACGTATACCGTGCAATACGTT
This sequence comes from Saprospiraceae bacterium, assembly GCA_020627825.1. Taxonomy (GTDB): domain Bacteria; phylum Bacteroidota; class Bacteroidia; order Chitinophagales; family Saprospiraceae; genus JAHDFB01. Next base: position 11,206 of record JAHDGD010000084.1, on the reverse strand, counting down.
CTATCTTGGGCTTGAAATTGTTGTAAATTATGGTCCCAAAGAATGATTTTTCGTTTGGACTAAATAAGAAACCAAGATCATTTGGGTTATACCGTAAACTTTCGATATTAGCTCCTCCTCTGTATTGCCAGTTTCCACTGATTTTTCCTGCTGAGGCATTCAAGGTATACCCAAGGTCTAACCCCGATTCAGGGGTGATTCTTTGACTAACAACATAAGTCCCATCAACATCGTATGCTTCTGATTTATTTCTTAAATTCCACTCAATTCCTGTTACATTAGCATCTGTATATTCACCTCTTCTTAAAACATTTGTATTAATAAAACCTATTTTAGAATTATTCTTCAATGCTTGTTCTACAACAAGCACGTTGTAATTTGTTAATGGATTAACCAATGCTGTTTGCGGATTTCCTACACTATCAATATAAACAGCATTGGTAGGAGCTTCTATCGCATTGAAAACGCCTATACCAGTATTTGTATTGGTTCTTCCTGATACTTTTGCAGCGTTTACTAAGTTATTTACTGGGTTTTCTTCGAACCCGCTGAAATCGGCCCTTGATCTTATTTCATTTTGTAAATGCCCTCTTCCCCCTATACGTCTGGTGAAGAATACATTGGCTGTTTGAAAAAGTTCTAATCCTTCTGTAAAAAAGGGTCTATTCTCTTGAAATTGCTGCTCAAATGGAGAAAGGTTTAATTCGATTACATCCGATTGTACTTGTGAGAAATCTGGTATCAGAACCATGTCCAATGTGAAGGCTTCGTTTATTCCATATCTCAGGTCTAAGCCACCATTAAAAGCAGATTGAAAATCTTGATTTCCTTCTCCATTGACAAAAGTGTTTACATTCGTTGCAATATAAGGTGTTAGAGATAGACGCAAAGGAGCATCAATATCTTGAATGCCTTCTATTGCTCCCATCTGACTAAGAAAACCATTTTTAGCAGGATCAATTTCGTTCCAAAATGATTCTTCTCTTGTTCTTCGATTTACTCTTGTGAAATTTATGTTCCAGTTATTTATCTCTTCTACAGGAAACCGAATCGCTGCATAGGGAATGGCGATTTCAACACTCCATCCATCTTCTTGTATATCTACTGCACTTTTCCATACATCATTCCAGCTATTATCGGTATCATCCAATTCATTTTTAGCATCGCGTTGTACTCCAGCAGCAGAAACATAAAATGAAAAACCAATAAGACCTGATTGGTATGGATCAAGTACTACACCAAAATAATCAGTGTTGGTTAATTGATCCCTTGGTGATAAATCTTTGATCATGCGATCTGGCTCTTTATCATGTAATTTCGCCGCTACATAAAGGTATTGATCATCATATAAAACATAAACATCGGTTCGAAAGTCAGATGGTAATCCCGGAGTAGGATTCAACGTAATAAAATCTGTTGCTTTTTTACTCTTCTGAAAAAAGATGGGATCTATAACACCATCAATAACTATTTTTTCTGACGTCCTGGTAGCTTGTATGGTTTTGGAGCCATCAGCTCCCCACAAGTGCATCACACCAAACCATAACATGAAACCTACAATTCCTATTCTTTTTCTCAATGCTCAAAAATCTTACGACCTAATAAATAGAATAAATTACATTTTGTTTCGAACTTTCTCCCATCCCCAAGCCGTAGCCATAATCTCACGAATTCCTCTTTTTGGGTCCCAACCCAATTTTTCTTTAGCTTTCGTATAATCGGCAAACATTGCCGGAATGTCACCAGCACGTCGATTCGATATGGAATAATTCAAACAATCTCCACTCACTTCTTCCCAGCTGTTGATTGCTTCAAGCACCGTCGTCCCTTTTCCAGTTCCTAAATTGAACACTTCTGCTTGCCCTTCGACTAGTTGTTTTGATTCTAGAAATTTTAAAGCTTTGGTATGGGCATCAGCTAGATCCATGACATGAATGTAATCTCTTATGCAAGAACCATCTCGAGTGTCATAATCATCCCCAAAAACTTTTAATTCTTTTCTATTCCCTATACCCACTTCTGTAATAACAGGCACTAAATTTTGAGGAGGATTAATAGGCGATTCTCCTATTTTTAGAGATTCGTGAGCACCTGCAGGATTAAAATACCGCAACAAACATGCTGTCATGTTTTTATTGTGGATACTATCTACTATGATGCGTTCACATACCTGTTTCGAATATCCATAAGGTGATTCAGCAGAAGCTATAGGCGTTTCTTCCGTGACAGGTAGGGTTTCTGCTTTTCCATACACCGTGCAAGAAGATGAAAAAATAAAATGTGAAACGTTGTGTTGTAAAGCACATTCCATCAAGTTGATCTGACCCTCTATGTTATTTCGATAATATACAATTGGTTTTTCAACAGACTCCCCTACGGCTTTCAGTGCAGCAAAATGAATGATGGCTTCGATTTCCTCTTCTTGAAAAACCTTGCTTAGCGCTTCTTTGTCCACAAGATCTACGGGGTAATTATGCACTTCTTTTCCCGTAATTTCCTTTATTTGATCGAGAACGGAAGGATCGCTATTCAAGTAATTATCAAGTGAAATACACTCGTATCCATTTTCGATAAGATCAACTAATGTGTGACTTCCTATATATCCACATCCCCCTGTAACTAAAACTTTGCCCATAAAACATTAAAATATATACAAAAATGTAAAAATCACTAGTATTATCCATCTTTTTATTCCTACTATTGTTAACTATACGAGCGAAGAATTTCAATTATGGTTTCCAAAAATACGATCGTTTCTCACTTAGTTGAATTGTGCTATGAACATGGCGTAAAACATATTGTCTTTTCTCCTGGAAGTCGAAATGCGCCTTTTACGATTTCCTTCAATGAAGATCCTCGTTTTACTTGCTATATCATCCCTGATGAACGTGCCGCAGCTTTTTTTGCATTAGGTTTGGCTCAATACACCAAGAGCTTGACTGCAGTTTGTTGTACCAGTGGAACCGCTGCGTTAAATTATGCTCCCGCTCTTGCTGAAGCATACTATCAGCGCATTCCCATGTTGGCTATAACAGCGGATCGTCCTGAAGAATGGATTGATCAAGGTGTAGGACAATCGATTCGGCAGGACAATGTATTTCACAATTACATTTTGAAGTCGCATACGCTTCCTTCCAATACAGATAAACACCATTACGCAGCACGTCTTATAAACGAAGTTTTATTGTGCGCACAGGGAAGTGTAAAAGGCCCTGTACATCTCAATGTCCCTTTATACGAGCCATTATATGATACCATTGAAAAACCATTCATTTTACCTCGTAAAATTGAAAAGCTTGAATTTCTACATCGGGTAAGTGCGCATGAGATTACGAGACTAGCAGAAAAGTGGAATGCCGCTTCAAAAAAATTAATTGTCATAGGAGCAATAGAGAAGGACGCTACATTGCAAAAGCTTATTTCTTCTATAACAAACGACCCTTCTGTTGTTGTGCTCACAGAAACACATGGAAATCTGGTTGATGAACGATTTCACCCATCTATTGATCGCATTATAGAAGGGATTACGGATGATTTAGTAGAGGACTTCACACCAGATATTCTGCTGACCTTTGGTATAAATCTGATCTCGAAGAAGTTAAAATATTTGCTACATGATATGACGATTGATGAACATTGGCATATTGATCCTCATCCTGACTTAGTGGATACGTATCATTCGTTGACCATTCATATAGAAGATACTCCTTTAGGATTTTTTAGTTTATTTGAAGGGGCTTGCAAGCCCAAAGAAAGTGGATATGCTGCCCAGTGGAATCATCTCGAAAAAGCTACTCAATCGGTTCATTATTCTTTCCTTTACTCGATAGAGTATTCAGATTTTTACGTGTATGCTCAACTGATAAAGTCCTTGCCTAAAGGTACTTTTTTACAAATGGGGAATAGTGCTGCTGTCCGTTACATTCAACTTATTTCTCAACGCTATGACATCGTATATAGCGGAAATAGGGGGACTTCAGGTATAGACGGGTGCAGTTCAACTGCAGCTGGAGCGGCATGGCTTAATTCCGAAAAACTAACTGTATTGTTGAGTGGAGACGTTAGTTTCTTTTACGACATAAATGCCTTATGGCATAAATACCTCAGTAAAAATTTACGCATCATAGTAGTCAATAATAAAGGAGGAGGGATATTCCGCATCATCAAAGGGCCGAAAGGCACGAATCAACTAGAAGAGTATTTTGAATCGAGGCATTATGTAGAAGCAGAATTTGCTGCTAAGACATATGGACTTGATTATTACAAAGCTGAAAATAAAGACGAGCTAGATGAGGCGATCTCGCATTTTTTTAAGGAAAAACCAAGAGCTAGTATTTTAGAGATATGTACACCTACTGAGGAAAATGATAAAGTTCTAGCAGCGTATTTCAAGCAAATTAATAAAGCTCTTGGAAAATGAGTCGGTGCCGTTTCACAAAGCATACATTAACTTTTTATAGACCTGCCGGAACTTCCAGAGGCATACTTTTTGAAAAAGATAGTTACTTCATAAAATGGGAGGTAGAAGGTCATGAATTTATCGCAGAATGTGGCATACTAAAAGGACTTTCTATTGACGATAGGCCGGATTACGAAGCTACATTGAAGGAAGTCTGTCTTCAGATCGAACAAGGAAAATTGATGAAGCTTGAGCTCCCAGATTTTCCTTCTATTCAATGTGCATTAGATATGTTGAACTTGTCGAAACAAAATGAACAAGCCGATTTATTTTTTGATAACCCGTTCTTCAGAGGAAACGATTCGATTCCTATTAATGGATTGATATGGATGGGTGATGCTAGCTTCATGAAACAACAGATTGATGATAAGATAAACAAAGGTTTTCGGTGTATCAAGATGAAAGTAGGAGCAATTGATTGGGAGAATGAAAAAAGTTTATTGTCTTATATGCGCGATAAAGGTGGTGCTGATCTAGTTATTCGAGTGGATGCAAATGGGGCCTGGGAAAACTCAGATGAAACGAAGAGAAAATTAGAATTCTTAGGAAAGATGAAGGTGCATTCTATAGAACAGGTTACAAAAGTCGGCGATTATGATGCTCATAGGTCTTTGCACAAGGAAAGCCCGATACCATTTGCGCTTGATGAGGAATTGTTTCGGCATACCGATAAAGCATCACGAGCAGCTCTTCTTGATGTGTTACCAGTAGAATATATTGTGTTAAAACCTAGTTTAGTGGGAGGATTCAAAGCTTGTGATGAATGGATTTCTTTATGTAAAGAAAGAAAAATTGACTACTGGATTACTTCGGCACTTGAATCGAATGTGTGTTTGAATGCCATTTCACAATATACATATGGGCATAAAAAGGATCATTTTCAAGGATTGGGGACTGGATCTTTATACGAGAACAATGTACAGTCACCGCTTAAAATTGTGGGGGATGAAATGGTGTATGACCCAGCTCAGAAGTGGGATTACTCCATTTTAGACTTTTGATATGAAATCAAATCTATATATAGATCATGTACTGTATGCATGGGATGAACTGGAAGAAAAAACTGGTCATCAAAAAGAGTCGGAATATGTAAACAAAGTTTGTGATTTCTATAGAGAGTGGAAATCAAATGATCAGACCATTACAGCTTTCACTTCAGGCTCAACGGGTAAACCGAAAGCCATCCTTTTATCAAAAGCAGATATGACTTCTAGTGCACAAGCAACAGGGACATTTTTTGGGTTTACCCCAAAAGATCGGCACTTTTGCCCGCTTTCTGTTCAATACATTGCAGGAAAAATGATGTGCGTACGATCTCTACATTGGGACACAGTATTGCATTTACCTATTCCAAGTTCCAATCCTTTGGAACAGATACATGGGCAGTATGATTTTGCTGTCATGACACCGCATCAATTGAGTATGGGATTGAACAGTGATTTCAGGAAAAACATCCATAAAGTGAAGACGCTTCTTTTGGGCGGAAGCCCAGTTTCTCAAAAATTAGAAGAGGCTATTCAATCTTTGAAAACGGCTGTTTATATAGGATATGGCATGACAGAAACGATGTCACATGTTGCTTTGAAAAGACTCAATGGCGCAGGAAAGTCTTCCTTTTTTACTGCTGTCGATGGCGTAAGCTTTTCACAAGATGATAGAGGGTGTTTAGTCATTCATACAGATCATCTTTCCATACCGAGTCTAGTAACAAATGATGTGGTTGAACTCAAGGACAAGTTTCGTTTCCAATGGAAAGGCAGAGCTGATTTTGTAATTAATTCAGGAGGCATTAAAATTTTTCCTGAGCAAGTAGAGCGAAAATTACAGCGTATTATACCACAACCTTTTTATATTACAAAGCAAGAACATCCTGATCTAGGAGAGCAAGTTATCCTTATTGTAGAAGGAAAGATCATAGAAGGATTGAATGATAAGTTGCGCTTGATTCTCTCTAAATATGAAATGCCAAAAAGCATACAGTATCAATCAACTTTTAGTTATACTCCAACAGGTAAAATTATACGGAAATAAAGCTTATTTTTGCAGTCCTTAAAACGCAATGTATGTATAAGTTTATTGGACTATTCGGATTCCTTTTGATATTAAGTTCTTGTCAGCAAGAGAAACAGAGAATATCGGTTGATGATACATCTACACTAGAATTATTGGAAATGAAAAGCGCCGAGGAAACGGGGCTTGACTTTTCTAATACCATTCAAGAAACAAAAATGATCAATTCATTTACCTTCGATGGGTTGTTGCAAGGGTCAGGTGTCGCTGTGCTAGATATAGACAATGATGGATTTCAAGATGTGTTTTTCGCATCTTCACAAGGGAAAGACCAGTTGTATAGAAATAAAGGGGATATGACGTTTGAGAATGTTTCGGCATCTGCTGGAATTCAACAAGGAGATTATTATAGTACAGGAATATCTATTGTAGATATCAATAATGATGGATATGATGATATTTATGTAAATCGATTTTTACATACGGATGCAGCAAAAAGGAGAAATCTTTTATACTTGAACAACAAAAATGGAAGCTTCAGTGAAGTTGCAGCACAATATGGACTCGCAGATACGGGGTATTCTACATGTGCAACTTTTTTCGATATGGATGGAGATAATGACCTGGACGTTTACATCGGCAATCAACCACCAAATGATTATTTCTCGAAGCAAAACATGAAAGGTCAAAGAGATTTCAGGTATACAGATCGATTGTATCGTAATGAAAATGGTGTATATAAAGATTTTACTCAACTAGGAGGAGTGACAAATTATTGTTACACACTTTCAGTCAATCCAGTTGATTTCGATGCGGATGGAGATGTAGATTTAATGGTCGCAGCCGACTATGAAGAACCAGATTTATTATTGAGAAACAAGGGAAATGGAAGTTTCGAAAATGTGGCTAATGAAGCGTTTCGACATATCAGTAACTTTTCGATGGGAACAGATATAGCGGACGTTAATAACGATGGATTACTTGATATTTTTTCAGTAGATATGGTTGCGGAGGATAACTTCCGACAAAAAACCAACATGAGTGGAATGAATCCTGAGAAGTTTTGGAATCTAGCAAAAAATGGATATCACCATCAATATATGTTTAATGCACTTCACATCAATAATGGAAACGGCATGTTTAGTGAAGCGGCACAATTAAGTGGAATAAGTAATACAGATTGGAGTTGGGCGCCATTGTTTATGGATATTGATAATGATGGACTTCAAGATGTCATAGTGACCAATGGCATTTACAAAGAAGTAAGAAATAAAGATTACGATAATTGGAGAAAGGATTATTTCATGAAGAGACAAGAAGAGGCGATAAAGAATGGAACCAAGATTCAGTACGATCCACTTGAAGTTTCAGAGAAAGCGCCTTCATTCAAAGTATCGAATTATGTCTATCGTAATACAGGAGATTTACAATTCGAGAAAATGAATACTTCGTGGAATTTCGATGAACCGTCATGGTCTTCAGGGGCGGCGTATGCAGATTTTGATAACGATGGTGATCTTGATGTAGTCATTAACAATTGCAACATGACGTCGTTTTTATATGAAAATAAATCGAATGATCTAGGGCTGCATAATTATGTAAAAATTGTATTGAATGGTCCAGCAACCAATCCAAGTGGTTTCGGAGCAGATGTAAAAATTAGTTATGGAGGAAATGTGCAAGTGGCACAAATGAATCCTTATAGGGGGTATATGTCGAGCTGTGAGGATGTTATTTATTTTGGGCTTAAAGCCCAAAATGTTATCGATCAATTAGAAATCAAATGGCCAGATGGGAAAACGGCATCTTATAATAATGTTGCTGCGAATCAAACCATTACGCTAAATCATAGTGACGCAACAGGACGGATTAAGAAAAACAAGCCCAATACGATCTTCAGGCCAGTGCGTCAAGCAGAGGTGATTACCTATGTTGATAACGAATACGATGATTACAAAGCAGAGATCTTATTACCACATAAAATGTCAACTCTAGGACCGGTTGTAGCGGTAGCAGATATAGATGGAGATGGAAATGACGATGCTTATATGGGTGGAGCAAAAGGAGTTGCAGGAGTTTTACTTATGGGAAATTCAAGTGGACAATTTACGAAGAAAAACAGTGCTGCATTTAGTAGTGATAAACAGTATGAAGATGGAGCCGCGGTATTCTTTGATGCAGACGGTGATGGGGATATGGACTTGTATGTAGGAAGCGGTGGAAATGAATTTCCGGAAGGAAATGCTATGTTAAAAGATCGTTTGTATGTGAATACTAACGGAAGCTTCAAAAAGAAAACAATAGAGGGTCTTGCTGTTAGTACAGGAGCTGTTGCAACAGGGGATTATGATTCAGATGGAGATGTTGATGTATTCGTAGGTGGCCGTCAAATTCCAGGAAAATATGGGTATTCTCCTATGAGTTATATGTTGCAAAATAATGGAGGAACCTTTACCAAATCGGATGAAATGAACATCGGAATGGTAACGGATGCTGAATTTGTTGATATAGATGGTGATAAGAATGTAGAACTTGTTGTTTCAGGTGAATGGATGCCCATAAAGATTTTTGGTTATGCTGATGGATGGAAAGATGAGACAGAATCAGCACAACTTGGGAAAAGTGATGGGTGGTGGAATCGCATGGAGATTGTGGACATGGATGGAGATGGTGATCTGGATATATTGGCAGGGAACCTAGGTAAGAACATCAAGTTTAAAGCATCAGCAGATCAGCCGTTCAAATTGTATGTTGATGATTTTGATGATAATGGAAGTAATGATGTGTATCTAGGCTATTATGGAAATGACGGGAACTTATATCCTGTAAGAGGTAGACAATGCAGTAGTGAACAGATGCCTTTTGTGAAGAAAGAGTTTGAAACGTACGAAGATTTTGGTTCGGCGACGATCACAGAAGTATTGGATGATAAGATGGGAGAAAATACGGTAAAAGAAGAGGTTTATACTTTTGCGACCAGCTATTTTAGAAATAATGGAAATGGTAAATTTGATCAGATCGAATTACCTAATACAGCTCAGTTAGCGCCGACTTATGGGTTTGCAGTATTGGATATCAATGGTGACGGTAAAAAAGACTTTTTTGCAGCTGGAAATTATTACAATCGGGAAGTAGAGACGACAAGGAGTGATGCAGGTACCGGTTATGCTGCGATTCAGAATGAGGACAATACATTTGATATTTTGCCTGTGTCAGAGACAGGAATAAACGCATATAAAGACGTGAGAGCGGTAAAAGAGATGAAAGCAGGTAAACAGAAAATCGTAGCTATATTTAATAATGGAGATGAAGCTGAATTTTACAGTTTGAAGTAGAATTCGTCAATAAAACATACTATCCATTTCAGTTCTTTGGGAGCTTCATACAGAAGAAGAGTTGATGGTTCAGGTGGTCATAAAATCTAGAGTTTAAATGATATAATACCTGGAAATGGGGAGATAGAAAAAGAAAAAGAGCATGACATTTAAAGAATTGAAATTAATAGCTCCTATAGAGCGAGCTATTGAGGAAAAGGGATATGAACATCCTACCAAAATACAAGCAGAAGCCATTCCAAAAGTACTTTCTAGAAAAGATGTTTTGGGGATTGCGCAAACAGGTACAGGAAAAACAGCGGCCTTTTCGATACCGATCATTCAGTTGATTTATCAGATTGATGGAAATACGAGTCTTCATAAACCATTGCGTGCATTGATTGTAACGCCAACACGTGAATTAGCTATTCAAATTGATGAAAACATTCGTGCATATAACAAGCACACCCACTTAAGACATGCTGTTATTTTCGGAGGAGTAAAGCAAAATAAACAAGTAGAAGAATTGAAGAAAGGGGTTCAGATTCTAGTTGCAACTCCAGGAAGGTTGCTCGATCTTATTGATCAATCGTATATAAATGTTGAAGATTTGAAGATTTTGGTTTTGGATGAAGCCGATCGAATGCTGGATATGGGATTTATCCATGATATTCGAAAATTATTGAAGATTATACCGAAAAAACGTCAAACACTCTTCTTCTCAGCAACAATGCCGGATGATATTATTGCTTTATCCAAGAATATGCTGCATAAACCAGAGCGTGTAGAAGTTGCTAGGAAATCTTCAGTAGTGGATACCATTCGACAACGTGTGTATTACACCAATAAAGAAGATAAAGTACAATTGTTGCATCATATTTTACAATCGTTGAAAAAAGAACGCATTCTTGTGTTTTCACGTACCAAGCATGGAGCAGACAAGTTGGTTAAAAAGCTTAAAAAGCTAGGACACGAAGCAGATGCTATTCATGGAAATAAGAGCCAGAATAAAAGGCAAAGTACCTTAAAGAATTTTAAGAATAAGACGATTAAAATATTGGTAGCAACAGATATAGCTGCACGTGGAATCGACATCAAATTACTCAAATTTGTGATCAACTTCGATATCCCCAATTTGCCAGAGACCTATGTGCATAGGATAGGACGTTCAGGAAGAGCAGGGGAAGAAGGAATGGCAATATCGATCAGTGAACCAGAAGAAAATGTATTCGTAAAAGAAATCGAAAAACTTACAAAGAAGAAAATTGAAGTGATACAAGACCACCCATTTCCTCAGACTACAAAACCGATGACCGCAGCTGAAAAGAAGGAATGGAATAAGGAGAAGCAACGAAAAAAGAAAGAGTTTTTCGAGAATAGGAGGAATAATAAAGAGAAAAGAGGGAAGAAGAAAGGGAGGTAA
>JAHDGD010000293.1 GCA_020627825.1 Saprospiraceae bacterium | reverse complement strand
TTGCTTTGTTTTCAAGAAAAGCTTTATTTCCTCTAAATATTTTTCTTTTGTATCCGACTACCCCCCAATGTGCGCAATTTTCCAATAATACTAACTGACTATTCCCAAAAGAATCAGCAATCTCCTGAGATATTAATATCAATGAAAGTGGGTGACTGGTTGTGAAGGGGCGATTGGATAAGGTGGCAGCTTTGTGCCTGTTTTAATTGTTTCTTTCAAATTGATTTGTTTTTGTGTTGTAATAAATTTGTTATGTGCTATATAGACATAAGTCTCCAATAGCTATGAAGAGACACACCCAAATAATACACTGAGTGAATAAATGGGTGATGAGGTGATGGATAAGCAATAAGTTGTTCCACTTATTGCTTATCCATTACTTAATTGCCACAACAAAAAGATTTATTTTTTCATCTTTACTTAATAAAAGCATGATACATTTTTACCTCCTCAACCTGTCCTTCCCACTTTTTAGATAATTCGTTATCAAGCTTATCAAAAAGGTGTAACATATTGGGAAACATATTTTGCTCTCTTAGCATCTTCCTTATTAATTCGAGTCTTACTAATGTGCGTTGTCGCATAGTGGCAATACCCCACTCACTATCTTCCTCAAATGACTTTTCAAGATTCCAACAATTTGATTGCAAAAACCAAAAGGTCATGATGATTGCTTTCTGTTTCATGAAAAAAGTATCATCATTAATGGCTGGCACTTTTTCACTCAAAATAGTTCTATATGCTCTTTCTGCTTTATCAATGACCGTTTGTGGGATGTCTGAAAAACACCAACAGCTAGGAAATCGGATGGATAAATATAATCCATCAATTAATACATTGGCATAACTCGCTGCTTCGAAATCATAGACTTTCACTATATCTTCTACGAGCATACAGTTATCTGGACAAGGATCCCAGTGAGTCAATCCTAATAAATCTTTGGGCTTTAAAACAGCATCTAAAATTTCTTTTAATTCAGTCTCTATTTCATGAATTGCAAAATCAATACTCAAATGAGTACTTATTCTTTCTAGGAAATCCTTGTAATAAGTCACACATTTATCCACTCCCGCTAATTTTTCATAACGCTTTCCCAGTCCTTCCCTAATGTTTAAATACGTTGTTTCTTTTCCTATGGTCTCCTTATGAATAGTTGCAAGAGATTTCAATAAACCGATTAATGCTTTTTCGGCTAAGTTATAATCTCCTTCTAATAAAATTTTATCGAGCTGTTGTCCAGTACCATTCGTATTGACATCTGTCATCCTAAAAGAAGGCGTTTCTTTTTCTCCCTCACAAAAACGAGGAACATATTCATCCAACTCAGGAATCTGGTTCATAAATTGAATACTCGCATAATCATTTAATACTTTAGCTTTCAAACTATTTCTTCGAGGATCATCTTCTGCTATATCAGATTTAAATGACTTCGAATAATAAATCATGCCATTTTCATCTTTCAATACCTTTACTGTGGACCTTGATCGTTCCATGGTCTCTATAACCTTAAAAAAATTATCTTTTTTCATACTTATTTATTTTTTTTATAATTTGGGCGTGTCCCTATTCTCCATAACAATGAGTTAAAACCCATTGTTATGGAGAATAGGGTCGGGCTATCCGCTTATAGTTGCCTCATAGAAAAGGGGTTCAGCCAATGCTGAAGGGTGTCTTCACTCCATCGTTCAGCCACCCTTCAGCAGGCTTCTCTACCTTTCTATTTTGCCAAGCTATCGCTACTATCCCTCACGCGAAAAACGTTTGAGCGATTGACGATGAAACGTCCGACGAAGCTGCTACCAACCTCATCGCTCTGGGCATTTACAATAAGTTTCAATGGCTACTTTGATAGTCCATAAAAGAACCGCATATATATGCATTTAAAGTATGCCATATATCAAGCCACCAATACCCATTGTTAAATGCGCATAAAATTAGCTTATAGATATAGTTCTCCCATTTCCAAATGAATTGGATTTCTTTTAAAGGGCAATGAAATAGGAGAATAAACAAAGAAATGTTCGACCTGTTAAAGGTTGAGCAATTCCAATATAGCAACTATTAGGTCTATTTACATTGACTGCCTTCATGATCGCCACCATTAGGTGATCATTCAACATAAGTAAGTCTTACTTATGGCATGATTTGAATACAATTTGGAATAAGGATATAACTTCCTCAAGCAAAATACAGAGGCTTGTATTTTGTAATTTTAGAATGAAGTATGAAAAAGAAGAGATCTACTAAATAGAACTAAACTAGATAGTTCTTTCGTTTTGGCTCCCAGTACTTACCCCATAAAGCATCAAACTGATATGCTATTTGTGTTACAATCATAAGTGATAAAATTTAAAGGGTGAGAAAATACGAGTCAATGTTGGGACTATTTTTAGTAGGCTGCTGGCAAATGTAAATGTATTTTTTGAGAATACAAAATTTATCTAATTACATATTTCAACAAAACTACCATAACACTACTACTTATGGGTTATGAAGTTGCTTTTTATAGTATGTTTTCAAAAGGCTTTTCTTGTAAGTACAAGATTTTTTTGAACTTTTTCAAAAAAAAAAACCTCCCTAGTGTTTCCCTCTTTTCAATAAGCACCATTAAGAGGCAAAGAAACACATTTTAAACTCATAAAAAATTAACATCATG
>JAHDGD010000292.1 GCA_020627825.1 Saprospiraceae bacterium | reverse complement strand
TTATTTTAAGATAAGATTCATTTCATCTTGAACAATTGTTTTTTCTAAACCTGTTGATTGAATAAATTGAATTAAACTTTCACTAGTCTTATCAACATTAATGATAGATGCTTTTGGATTTTGATGTTTCCGAATATGGGCAATTATTGATGAAGCAACTTTTGACCTCCTATTCTGTGGGTTTACGGCAATCTGTAAAATTCTATTATTGGCAGGATTGTATGCACAAAATCCAATTACCTTTCCACTCTTATAAGCTACGTAATAATCAATGGCTTCACCTGCATTTCTTAAGGCTTTATTAGAACATTGCCAGGAAGGGTTTACATCATTAAAATGAAGAAAGGCATCAAGTTCTAGCTTTTTTACACAAGCTATTTTGAGAGTAGTATTGGAGGGCATTTTATTAAGCAATCCGCTATAGCAATTAAAGGACCTAGTCAACTTGAATCCGATAGCCTCATATGATTTTATTGCTGGTTTATTATTCGATAATACTTCCAGTATAACCCCATTAATGTCATGATCATATAGCATGTCTATACCAAATGCATACATCGATTTTGTAAGACCTTTGCCTCTTTCTTTGGGGATAACCCCAGTCCCACTATTATATGCCCACTTTTTACCGTGTATAGTTTTCATCCCATGCCAAATAAAACCAATCAATTTTTGACCTTTAAATGCCCCTATTGAAAGATTAAAGTCTATGTCGTGCCACAGAACTCTCTTTTCCAATTGTTCAATGTTCATTTGGAAAGGAATATCATAATCGGAAAATGCTTCATTAAAACAATTTAAGATATCTTCAATAGGTGCATGTTGAAGTGATTGTATTTTAAGTGTTTCCATAAATTAAAGTGTCTATCTAGATTTTTACTTTTTAAAGTAGGTATATGATGTTCTTAAGGTATAGATTTTATCCAAAAGATCATTCTGAAGAACATAATTTTATATGTTTGTGCGTTATCAATCAAGATAAAGATAAGAAGTGAAAATAGATTATTTATTTGGTGTTGTTGTATTACTTATAGGCCTTTTTATGGGATCATGTAATCCCAATAAAGTACGCGAATCCAATGATACATTTTTAGAATTTTCTGTTGATACCTTATCTTTTGATACCGTATTTACAACTTTGGGATCGGCAACAAGAAGTTTCAAAGTTTATAATCCATATGATGAGATCGTAAATGTATCCAATATTCGATTGGAAAATTTAACTGCAAACTTCTTTCGTTTGAATATCGATGGGAATGCTGTAAACTCAGATTCAGATATCGAGATTTTACCAAATGATTCTATTTATATTTTTGCTGAAGTTACGATTGATCCTGATGCACCTTTAAGTAGCTCTCCATTTGTTATTGAAGATCGTATTTCATTTGAGACTAATGGGAATACACAAGATATTTTGCTCCTTGCTTGGGGTCAAAATGCTAATTATATACCGAATAGTTCCAACAAAGGAGGGCAAGCTTTATTAAGTTGTGATTTTGGGAGTGTAACATGGGATGATGAAAAGCCATATGTTATTTACGGAATATTATTTATTGATAGTTGTGAATTGGTCATTCCAGAAGGTGCAGACATCTATGTGCATGGTGGCATAGCAATAAGTGACGAAAATATCCCTTTTAATGATGGGATCATAGTTGTATTAAAAGATGGAAAATTAACTGTAGATGGTACAGCATTAAATCCTGTTACGATTCAAGGTGATCGACTTGAACCAGGATTTGACAATGTTCCAGGTCAATGGGGAGGAATTATACTCTCCAATGAAACAAAGGGGAGTACTTTTCGACATACAACAATAAAGAATAGTATTGTTGGTATAAGGGTTGATTCACTAGCTGAAACAGAGCTGTATAGTTGTCAATTCTTAAATCAATCCGCTAATGGTCTTTTGGGATTTCATGCGGGAACTGTTTATGCAGAAAATTCTTTATTTGCAAATTCGGGCTCTTCAGCAGTTTCACTTCAATATGGAGGTCAATATGCATTTAATTACTGTACAATGGCCAGCTTTAATGCGGGGAATTCATCGCTTTCTGCCAGTAATTTTAGATGTACAGAGCCAACTTGTCTAGGACCTAAATTGTATAATCCAATCAGCATGAATTTCAATAATTGCTTAGTTAATGGAGATCAAGTCGATCAGATCATTTTTGTAGATGGTACAGAGGAAGCTGGTGATTTTACCTATTCATTTGACCATTGTGTAGTACAAATCGAAGAATTGCTAGAAAGTCAATCCTTTGCTAATTTTTTCAATTTTTGTACAGCATGTGAAAACGTTGGTCTAGAGGATACGATTCTACTTGACCCGTTTGGAGGAATTTATAGTTTGGATACCATGTCACTTGCACGTGATTTTGGAATACCAATAAATGGCATTACCGATGATATTTTGGGGAATATGAGAGATGCTGTTATGCCTGATGTAGGTTGTTTCGAATTTAATTAGCCGACGAGTACAAATGAACTTTGGGCGTAAGCCTAAAAATGCAATATTTTATACGTCATCATCCTATCTCAAAAAAAGAAACTTGGTTCTGTATTACGAAGTCACTATTGATTGTATGGTATGCATAGATTGTCAATGAATCATTTATTCGTTGAACAAATCTGATCCTGATAATCCAATCTTTGA
>JAHDGD010000291.1 GCA_020627825.1 Saprospiraceae bacterium | reverse complement strand
AAGGAAATTTGTCGTTGGCGAAAGTATTACAAGATGTAAAAAAATAAATCGGACAGATACGAATATCGAAACTTCATAAAAGGTCGACAAACGAATAACAGATTGAATTTTAAAACGTTATATAATTATAAACTTAGGTATTCATTAAGATTCTAATTAATTGATCGACTTAAATCCCAATTGTTTTATGAACAGATTCCTACCCATTCTATTTTTTTTCTTCTTTTCTAATATCATCTATGCTCAAGGTTTTAATCTTATATTTGGTGGAGAAACAGCAGATAATCAAGCCTATAAAGTAGTTGAAGTACCGAATGAAGATGCCTACCTAGTTATAGACCGAGGTCCTCTATCTGGCTCAGAATCCATTACTTTAAACGTAAATAAAATAGATTTACAGGGAAACATAATCTCTTCCATTGCCCATCCATATAACTACGATCCTTTGGATTTTTTATTTCTGGAACATTCATTTAAAATTGCATTAGATGCTACCAGCGAGTTATACTTTCTAGAATTTGATTATTCTGGTCAACTAATCGCAGAAATCATACATACCCTACCCAATCAAGTCTTTACCTACCAACTTAAATTTTTAAGTGACCATTCAATTCTCTTTACTGAGCATGATTTTCCCGACTTTCATTTAACTAAGCTCTCGGCAGATGGAGATTTAATCTGGAAAACAGAAAATGCCTTTCTCGGTTCAAATAACATCCACCAAATGCATATATTACCCAACAATGATTTTTTGGTACTTAGTTATAATTTTACTGAGATACTCTACAAATTTGATCAAAATGGAAACTTACTTTGGGAAAACAATCAATTACCTGATTTTCAATATATTCGTTACCTCATTCCCTACCCTGACCAACAAACCTATCTAATCTATTCTTCAACCGCATATAGGCTAGCCGCAGTAAGTTCTGATGGAAACCTATTATGGAATAAAAATTTTACAGCCCATTTTAACGATATTGATAAATTAGGAATTATTGAAGGTCCACTAAATACACTTTATATCTCTGGAAAAGCAAATATAGATAATATAAATACACAAATTTTAATGCATTTAAATGTAGAAGGAAACTTGATAACGAAGAAGCAGTATAATGAATTCAATTCAAATATAAAGGGGCAATTACTACGTGATAGTGATAATGGTTTTTTAATTGCTACCGCAGCTTATCCTGCATTGGGATTTTCTTCAGATCCTTATATATACAAATTAGATACCGAAGGAAATTTTATATGGTCTTGGCACCAAGAAAGACTTGGTAGTTATATTCATCGTGAGGCCATACTCACTAGTGATGGCGGATACTTAATCTTAGGAAATGAGAATATACTAGACATTGGTTCTCCTTATCAAAATCATCTAACCAAACTAGATGTTAATGGTGATGTATACACTAGACAAATAAATGGGCAACTCGTCATAGACAACAATCAGACTTGTAGCTTGGAAGAAGAAGAAGAAGGTCTAAGCAATTGGTTAATTCAATTAAATGGATGGCAAACGTTTTTTGAAAGTACAGATGAAAATGGCTTTTTTTCAATAGCATGTAATGCAGACTCTGTTCTTTTAAAAGCTATTCCATATAATAGCTTATGGGAAGCCTGCCCTGAAGAAATCACTATTCATTTTGATAATATTTTTGACACCACTACGGTTAATTTAAATATGCAAACCACAGAGTTTTGTCCTGTAATAGAACTCGACATCTCCACTCCTTTTCTAAGACGTTGTTTTGACAATACTTATTATGCCACATTAAAAAACAGAGGAACTACCGTTGCTCAAAATATCCAACTAAACATCGACTTAGATCCATTTTTCATCTTCCAAGAAACATCTGTAAGTGATTACATACTTTCAGGCGAACTATTTACTATCAACATTGGTAATTTAGACGTAAACGAATCTTATAATTTTACTTTCAAGGTAGAAGTTTCTTGTGATGCTTCTCTTGGAGAAATCCATTGTCTTTCTGCGAATAGCCTCATACAAAATGAGTGTTCCTCTTTTCACCACCACCGAATTTTAGAATGCCAACCCAATATTGGATCATTCGACCCCAATGACAAGAGGGCATTTGTTAATGGGTATCAAACTGATCAATTTGTCACAAAAGATTCCTTAATAGAATATCAAATTCGATTTCAAAATACAGGAACCGATACTGCATTTAACGTGGTTATAAAAGATACCTTATCTCACCTTCTAGATATTAGCTCCTTTAAATTAGGATCAAGTAGTCATCCTGTTCAATTAGAATTTGGAAAATCTAGGAGTATAATATTCAAATTCGATAACATCATGCTTCCAGACAGCAATATGAACGAGGCAGCTTCGCATGGATTTGTAAAATTTAAAATTCATCACATCCCAACGCTTGAACTCGGTGATGTTATTCCCAACAAAGCATCTATCTACTTTGACTTTAACGAACCGATTCATACCAATGTAATAGGATTAGAAATACAAGCACCTACTTCCGTTTATCAAAATATACAGACAGAGAATTCATTTTTATCTATTTACCCACAACCCGCATACAAAGAAGTTAATTTCCAATTTATGGAAGAACAATTATTCTATCAAGAAGATTTTTCTTTAGATGTTTTTAACGCAAATGGTCAATTGTTAATGAAAA
>JAHDGD010000290.1 GCA_020627825.1 Saprospiraceae bacterium | reverse complement strand
GCCATCTGAGCTCTTCGAGATGATCCAAGAAATTCATCTCGGCCTCATCGTTTTTAACTGTTTTTTTATCTGTTTTCTTGAGATATTTTAGCATAGTTCATATTCGCACTGCAAATATACGAAGGTAGAACTTAGATTGCACCATGTTTATCCAAACTAGCGATTAATTCATCGAAATTGATATTAAATTCAATCCATTCCACCGAATATTATAAATGATATATTTAGAAATATATATTTGTTCTTTGAAAATAAGTTCAATCTGAATACATGATCGTATACATTCTCATTTTTATTGTCAGTTTAGCTGCTTTACTTTTTGCTTCAGATTGGTTTGTGGATTCGGCCGAAAAGATAGGTCTTTCATGGGGGATTTCTCCTTTTATTATTGGTGTAACCATTGTGGCATTCGGAACTTCAATTCCTGAATTGGCGACAAGCATAGTAGCTGTTTATTCCGGGACATCCGAAATAGTAGTTGGAAACGTAATTGGTTCAAACATCACAAATATTCTGTTGGTCTTGGGATTAACCGCCATGATTGGGAAAAAAATCATTTTGGATTTTGATGTGATGGATATAGATATGCCTTTACTGTTTGTATCGGCCTTCTTTCTAAATTTTGCATTGAAAGATCAGCACATAAGCAACATGGAAGCGAGTTTATTTCTTGTTGCGCTTTTTGCTTTTTTAATGAATTCTTTCACGGGCAACGAAAATAAAGAGGATGATTTGCCAAAGGCCACTTGGAAGAATTATGGGATGTTAATGATAGGAGGGATTCTCGTATTTGTGGGGGCAAAATATACGATTTATGCTGTTGAAAACATTTCTTCAGAATTAGGAGTAAGCCCTGATATTATTGCGCTTAGTGTGATCGCTCTTGGTACTTCTTTACCCGAAATTGTCGTCAGTATAGCCGCCATAAAAAAAGGAAAAAGTGCGATTGCTGTTGGCAATGTTCTGGGTTCAAACATATTCAATACCTATGCCGTTATGGGGATTCCTGGATTATTAAGCAATTTGGTAATCCCAAAGGATGTTTTGGAATTTAGTGGACCCTTTATGGTAGCAGTGACGATTCTTTTTGGAATGATGTGTCTTTCTAAAAAAATAAGTCGATGGGAGGGTGTCGCGCTTGTAATTCTTTATGGTTTTTTCATATCTCAATTGATCGAAAGAGGAATCTAAAGAATGTGGAAAAGTAGTTAGTAAGATATTTGGTTTTATATCTAGGGCGAACTTATCTATTTTTATTTTTGATTAATCCTAATAATTTCAGAAGTCTAGTGGTCTGATAACTAGGGATTTATGTAATTGTGAACGATTTCCATATTTTACAATTTCGATTTTATACTAAAACAACCTTATGAGAATTTTAAGCACACTACTAGTTTCTTTATTTTATTTTATTTCTTTATCCAGTCAATGTACCATAAATGGGGTGGGTATTGCTTCAATGCTCGTTGATCCGAATGGCACCAATAATTTTGATACCGATGGTGATGGTGTCGCAGAAACAGAAGATGAATTTGTTGAAATTTGTAATACCTCCGCAGTTGACGTTGACATTAGCGGCTGGACGATTGATGACAATGCTGACCCGATAGGTTCTGATTTTGCTTTCCCAGCGGGAACTATTTTAGCTGCTGGTGAATGTGTTGTATTGATTCGTAACTGGGTAACCGACCCTCCTACTAGTCCTCCTCCTGGAGTTTTTAGTATGGGCTTAGGCGGAGGATGGTTGAATAATGGTGGGGACAATGTTTATTTATCAGATGGTACATCTGTATGTGAAGTGAGCTATGGCTCTACTGCGTGTACTTTGCCAGCTCCTGATTGTGATGATTGGGGTGGAGATATGGATGGCTGTGTGGATGTTGCAGGTACAGCGGATTGTTCATACGTTCCAGCAGCATTGCCAGTTGAGTTCGGATCATTTAAAGTAAATAATCAAAATGGGAAAGCAGTTTTGTCGTGGACAACTTTGTCTGAAATAAACAATGAATTATTTGAAATTGAATGGTCGGTAGATGGTCGAAATTTTGTGAAAATTGATGAAGTCAAGGGAGCTGGAAATAGTGCGACTATTTTGGAATATCAAGTAACCCACCTAACGCCAATGCCTAATCTTAATTACTATAGACTCAAGCAAGTTGATTTTGATGGCAATTTCTCTTATTCAGTTATTGAGGTGATTCGGTTATCCCAAAGGGCATCGCAAGAGGTTTCGTTTTATCCTAATCCGGTAAATGATATTCTAGTCGTGTCAACGGACGAAAAAACAAGGTTGGAAATATTTTCTTTGAATAGTGAATTATTATTAGACATATATATTGATCATCAAAAGACTATAGATGTTTCCAACTTTCCGAAAGGAATGAATATTATGCGATTTTCATCGAATGGAAAAGTGACAATAGAAAACTTAATTAAAATCTAATTATTTGTTCTAAGTTATTTTTTCTATTTTTTTGGTATCGACTATATAATAATGTACCCCAAGAGACTTATTATTAGTAAATCAACCGAATTGTATGAAAAATTTATTTTTACTCTTTGCTGCTATCCTTTATACCTATATGTCTGTGGCACAATGCGCTGGACCTGGATTATTAGCAAGTTCAGACTTTAATTCTCCCTACACTGGTATGACAGGATGGGG
>JAHDGD010000083.1 GCA_020627825.1 Saprospiraceae bacterium | reverse complement strand
ATTAATTGCGGAATCACAAATCAAAGAATTCCACCCAATTTTTAACCCGAATTATGAATTACAGCTTTGTTATGAGGTCTGAAAATACTATAAAATCCGGTGTGATTTGAAAGATTTATCATAGCATCCTATAGTTTATCTGAAAACACCAGCAGAAAGTATTGATTTTGAAGTATTTTATGCCCGTAATGAATGTAAAATGCATAATCCCGGTTTATTTTACAAATATCAAGAATGTATAACAAATACGTGGTCCATTGACTACCAAGTGCAAACAATTCAATCAATTGCTAGCAATTAATCCGGATGAAAGTTTTGAATATAGAATGGACGAATAGCTTAATTTAAAAAAAGATTTTTATCGTTCTTTTTAGCATTAAATGTTAATTGATTTGTGTACATTTTTTGATACTTTTCACAAAAAGAATTTAATAATTAAGATGGAATTATAATGAACTAGAATAGAATGAACTTAGTATATGCATATAGATCAACCTTTTAAGTTCTAAATGGTCTAATAAATTCTTCTGAAAATAAGTGATTTTTGCCTAAAAAAAATTTGAAGTAGCGAAGAACTATTCTCTATTTCAAAATTTACACACATCTATTTATCATCTGAAATTATAGCAGATAATTCAAATGATATTAAATAGCAAAATGAAATTCATTTTATTCATAATTCTAGTTACGTATTTGAAAAAATATCTGTTCTGCAATTAAATTAGTCCAAAAAGAATAAAAAGTAAAAACACAATTAATTGCAAGCAAATAAACTCATTAAAAAATTACATTACATTAAAATATTTCCTTTAGCTTGTATAGGTTTTGGAATATCTGTTTCATAAAGCATTTGTCTTAAGTCTATTTCAATTGTTCTACAAAGCGACATCATTGGAATATCATTAGCCATTCCTTGAAAAGGGTTCTCCGTGTAATCACCTACAATTTCCATAACAATGTAAATCCACCCAATAAGTACAGCAACTGGAATAGAAATCCATATACCAATTGTAGAATCAATAGCAGCTATTTGAGGAATCATTGAGAACGGTAATAAAGCAATAAAAATCCCAACAAAATAACGACTTATATTAGCATATTGACGGGGTAGAGGAAATTTCTTTATTCTTTCATTTTTTCCCTGTAAGGTATAAAAGCTTTTCAACAAGTTAACCATTTCCATATGACGGAAATCATCAATAATCTGTTCATTTCTTAAATTTTGAAGATCTCTCGATTGCTCATTTATTATTTGTGTTGCTGTATTTGCATAGGCTACTAAACGATCATATTCTGAGGCCGGCAAATAATCAATTAAATTTGTTTTCGTAACCTCATCATCGATAAGACCAACTCCAAATTTTGTTTGATAATATTTTGCTGTTCTTCCCATTATACCTGATTGAGCTTGGTGTTCCCATGGAGTTGCTACCAGCAATTGACTTCTATGTGCATATAACCATGCGATATGACGATAAATAAGTCTTTTCTTTATAGAGTGAATTTCTTCATTACCTTTAGGGTGATTTGAAAATAAATTTGATATATAACCGTCTACCATCATTCCCCATGATCGGCTATCATTTATTATTCCTCCCCATATTTTTCTAGCTTCCCACATTCGATCATAAGCTTGGTTATTTTTGAAACCAACATAAAAAGCAACTGCTGTACCAATTATAGAAACAGGAAGCCAAGGCAATTCAAAATGAATTATTTTAAAATAATATAGTAGTGCAATACTACACATTAATGTTGTAAGCCAAATAAAATGATGACCCGTCCATTTAACTAAATTAATAAACTTAACACTTCTAGAAATAATCATTATCCTTTCTTTTTATTGTATTTTTTAATTGTAAATGCATACATATTTCTATCATCAGCCTCATATTTCTTTTCACTTTCCAAATCCCACATTGACCAATCTACCTCAGGAAAAAAAACATCTCCATTTGGCGAAGCATGAACTTCTGTATAATACAGCGTATCAATTATATCTAAGGTCTGTTCATATATTGTCGCACCCCCAATAATAAACACTTCTTCCTCTCCATTCTTATGAGCAATATCTAGTGCCTCTTCAATACTTTGTGCAACAAGGCAGTTGCTTACAATAAAAAAAGGATTTCGGCTAACAATTATATTTGTTCTTTTTGGTAAGGGGAATCCTATAGACTGAAAATTCTTTCGGCCCATAATGATATGGTGTCCACTTGTCGTTTTTTTAAAAAACTTTAAATCATCTGACAATCTCCACGGTAAATCATTGTCTCTTCCTATAACCCTGTTCTCAGCTACTGCTACAATACTAGATACTTTCATATACATCAATTACGGAATTGAAATTGTTGATAAATTCAACATTCTTTCTTCCTGCCATTTTTTAGTTTGTGAAATTTCACCTTTTAAATACTTTTCAATCATTAATCCAGCAATTGGTGCAGCAAAATCACTACCCCACCCTGCATTTTCAACAAAAACGGCAATCGCAATTTGAGGATCGTCTTTTGGAGCAAAAGCAAAAAATACAGAATGATCTTTACCTTGTGGATTCTGTGAAGTTCCTGTCTTACCACAAACAGCAACACCAGGAATAAATGCGTTTTTACCCGTACCCATTGTGACAACTTTTTCCATACCATTAATTACTGGATCAAAATGTACTTTATCAATTGGAACTGTACGTTTCTTTAAAACAAGTTCAGGGCTTGTGTTAAACGAATTATTCTTAAAACCTTTTACTAAATGAGGTGTAATATAATATCCTCTATTTGCTATAGCCGCCGCAAGATTTGCCATTTGTATTGTAGTTAATTGTGTCTCACCTTGACCAATTCCTAAGCTTAATATATACGTAGACTTCCAACCACTAATTACATCATCATACAATTTATCATAATATTCTGGTGCAGGAAGAAAACCCCTACTTTCTCTCGAAATATCCGCACCAAGTTTATCTCCTAAACCAAATGCTCTTAAATAATCATTATATAACCTCAAACCATCATCTGGATTACTATACCCATTAATTTCAATTAATTCACGAATTAACTGATAAAAATAAGAGTTACATGAATGTTGTATAGCAATTTCAACATTATAAGGAGTAGGATGCTGATGACAGCCTTGGGTAAAACCTTTACTATTTACTGCATATTCACCAGTACAATATATTGTTCTATCGTGTGGTGCGATACCTTCTTGCATAGCAATAAGTGCAAGTATAGGTTTAATAATAGATCCTGGTGGATATTTTGCCATAACACTTCGATCAAGAAATGGTTTATTTAGTGTATCATTTTGAAGCGCCTGATATGCCCTACCCCTATCTTTGTTTATAGATAATAAACTAGGATCATAGGTTTTACCACTGAGCATACACAATATTTCACCCGTTTTTGGTTCAATCGCAACTACTCCTCCTAATTTATTTTCAAAAAGACTTTCACCATATTTTTGTAATTCCAGATCAAGGGAAGAAATCAAGTCCAGGCCAGGAGTAGGATCTACATTTAGTTTGCCTTCATTTAATTTACCAACTTGTCTTCCTACATTATTTTTTAAAAGATATTCTACACCTTTTTCTCCTCTTAAAAATTCTTCATACTCTCTCTCTATCCCACTCACACCATAATAATCACCTGGAATATAAACACTGTTTTCCTTCTCAACCAGCTCTCTAGAAACTTCACTTATATACCCCAAAACATGCGCAGCATTCGAGTGTGGATAGGCCCGAACGTTCCGTAATTCAGAATAAAATCCTGGAAATTCAAATAAGTGTTCATTAAAAGAAGCATATTGCTCAGGGCTTAAATTTGATAAAAAGGTAAAGGGTACTGATTTACTATAAATTGGACTTGACCAATTTTTTGAAATATTAGCAATAAATCGTTCTTTGTTAATTTGCAATAACTCACACAATAAACTTGTATCCATTGCAGAGTTTAATTGATTATATATTACTTTAAGATCATAGGCTGGCTTGTTTACTACCAACAGCTTTCCAGTTCGATCATATATTAAGCCCCTAGGAGGGTGCAAAATATTATCACTTATTGTAGTATTCTCCGCTGCAGCGACATAAGTATCATTAAATAACTGAATTGATGCTGCTTTAACAACGAGTATTAAAACAGCAATACATACGATTACTACAATATGATATTGTCTATTTTGTATACCTTGATCAATCATTCAGTTGTTCTAAAAATAATTTGATAAACTAATATGAATAGAAAAGAAATTATAAAACTACATATTGTAGATAAAATAATTCTGACGAAATATACATAAGAAAACGCTTCAATAGAAAAATATGAAATTAAAAAAACAAAAAGCATTAAAGCTACATAGGTTGCAATCCATGTTATTTCTGTATTACCTAAACCAGGAACATCATATGTATATCCTCCTCTAGGTTCTATTAGCCCCAAAATTAATGGTCTGACATATGCCAAAATCAAACATGATGAAGCATGAATTCCCAATGAATCATAAAAAACATCAACACATATTCCAAGAACAAATGCCAATAATAAAATATACGTTTTTGGCATAGAAAAAGGTAAAAGCATTATGATCATCGGATAAACTAATAAATGAAAATATTGGAAGGTTCCAATGCTTAAATCTATTCCTTTTAAAACTAGTACTTGAAGAAAAAATAGCACTAGAATTCTTATTATATTATTTCGAATTACACTATTCACTTTCAGCTTTTTTTTGTAATTCTTGTATTTCTTTGAAAACCTTATTCCTTACGATATTGACATATTGTAATTGTGATAGATTATTATTCAATTTTAATTCAATGTCATAATAACCTGTTCGTACATTTTTTTCCATTTCCTCTATCATACCTATGATATGTCCTCTTGGAAAAACCGTTGAAAAGCCACTTGTGATTATGGTGTCTCCAATGTTTATTGGAATATATTGAGGAACGGAGTTCATTTGAATTTTATTAGGACTTGAACCATCCCAATTTACTACTCCTAATGAGTTGGTTCTTTTTTCAACAGCACTTACATTTGTAGAAATACTTAGAATACTATTTACTGTACAATAATGTTTACCTACTGATGAAACAACACCAACAACTCCATCATTTGATAAAACACCCATGCCTTTTATAATACCAGAACTTGACCCTCGATTTAGGGTTAATCTATTATTAATTTTATTAATACTATTATTTACAATAATGGCAGGAATAAATTCATATTCATATGCCAATAGGCTATCAATCCCAAGAACTGAATAATTCCTTTTCAGTAAGCTTTCTCTTAATTCAGCATTTTCATTTGCTAATCTTTCATTTTCTTTTCGAAGATCGACAAAACCTATAAAGTTATCATACTTTTCATATAGTTTTCCCACAAATAAAGAACTAGAATTAAACCAAATCGCCGATTGTGTTTCATTATGATTTACTATACAATACAAACAGATCAATTGGAGGAATACAAATAAAAATGTATTTCCAAACTTTAAGAAAATAGCCAGAATATTTTGGATCATATTTTCATCTTTTAATCTGTAATAGAAATATGTAACTTAGAAGCTAATACTTTATGTTTTCAACGTAAAAAACACAATACATCTGTAAAACTACGGTATATATGGGTTAAACCCAA
Source organism: Saprospiraceae bacterium (assembly GCA_020627825.1). Lineage (GTDB taxonomy): Bacteria > Bacteroidota > Bacteroidia > Chitinophagales > Saprospiraceae > JAHDFB01. The sequence goes on along the minus strand of JAHDGD010000083.1, from coordinate 11,155 downwards.
AAGATGAGATTACATGCTTTGGCGAGTCATTAAGAAACTGTATTTTTTTGCATTTCTAAGAGCTAATCCTGTTCCTCTTACTACAGCCTTTAATGGATCTTCTGCTACGTGAACTTCTAAACTTGTTTTCTCACTTATTCTTTTATCCAATCCTCTCAACAGCGCTCCACCACCAGTAAGATAAATTCCTCTCTTGTAAATATCGGAAGCAAGTTCTGGAGGTGTTTGTTCCAGAGCACGAAGTATAGACGTTTCAATTTTTGCAATAGATTTATCTAATGCAACTGCAGTTTCTTGATATGTAGTAAATACTTGCTTCGGTATTCCTGTAATTAAGTCTCTACCATTTACACTCAGTTTTTCAGGCGGATTATCTAATACTGGTAACGCTGATCCTACAGCAATTTTTATCTTCTCCGCTGTTCGCTCTCCTATAAGTATATTGTGATTTTTTTTCATATACTCTATAATTTCAAGAGTAAACTCATCACCAGCTGTTCGAATAGATTCATCAGTTACTATACCTGAAAGAGCTATTACTGCAATTTCTGTAGTCCCTCCTCCTATGTCTATAATCATATTACCAACAGGCTCTTCAACATCAAGTCCAATACCTAACGCTGCAGCCATCGGTTCATATATAAGATATGTTTCTTTGCTATCCACATGATCAGCTGAATCAAAAACGGCTCTTTTCTCAACTTCTGTGATACCTGATGGAATACAAATCATCATCTTCAGATGCGTAAAGAATTTTCTCTTATCTTCAATTAAAGAAATTAAGCCTTGGATTAATGCTTCTGCTGCCTTAAAATCGGCAATTACACCATCTTTTAATGGACGAACCGTTTTGATATTTTCATGTGTTTTTTCGTGCATTTGCATTGCCCTCTTTCCAACTGCAATAACATCACCTGTAACTCTATCCATTGCAACAATTGACGGTTCATCAACTACTACTTCATCATCTTGGATAATAAGAGTGTTTGCTGTGCCTAAATCAACAGCTAACTCTTGGGTAAAAAAACTGAATAATCTCATCCTATTACTTTATCAACTTTGGGAGACTGCAAAATAAAGAAAAATACACCACTAAAACCTCTTTTTCATACATTTAGCTCTGACAGAAGAACAAAAAATGAGTTTACTTTACGGAAAATTCTCTTTTCTTTCTAAAATGATACCCTAGAATAAAAGCACCTATCCAAAATATAAGGTTAATAATCCCCAATAAAATCCAAAACCATGTGGTTTCAACTAAAGGAGGGCTAGCCTTTACACGCAGTGAAACTTCTTTGCTTCTTCCATTAAAATCCGTAGTCTCGAAATGTATATCTTGTTCATTAAAAATACTAGAAGGTCCTATGTATTGAGAACTTTCCAATGGAACAATTATTGATTCTCCTGACAAAGAATGTTTCATGTCAGGTTTTAAATCACTTAAGTAGGTTACATGTAACTCATCAGTCGTTTTCACTTTAATGTCTGATAAACCTTTGCCACTTTCCAGGGTAAATTTATTTGATGTATTTCCTTTTTTATCAATTATATACACTCGATCTATAACTTGAGGATTAAGATTTTTCTTTTCATATTGCTCCAAATCCAATTGTACAAAATAATCTCCATTATTAATAAAAATATTGTTCTTATCATATGGATAAACATAACGAGCCTCCTGAAAAGGATAGTCAATACTTAATTTCTTGTACTTCCTCTTTCCTTTTTCTATAAAAGATCTAAAAATAACTACCTTACCATTCTCTATATACCATACATTACCATATCTATCGTTTGCAACTTGTTCTAAATCTATATACTCTCCCAAAACCAAGGATAAATCTCCTGCAATATTGAAGGTATTGCCATCAAACTCATAAGCTTTGTGATCTTTTATTAATATCAATTGATCATCAACTGAAAATATTTTAATTTTATTATTATGCTGCTTTCTAGATAATTCTTCTAACTCTAATTCCTCATTAAAATAATATCGTATAAGTGTATAATCTCTATCAACAATCCATAAGTTACTCTTATCATCAAAAACAATACTTTTAGGATGAATTGGAAGATTTTGTATAATATCCCTAACTCGCCATTTTCCATTCTGAAGCTCCAATAAATAATTTCTTCTTTTTCCAAACGCAATTAAAAAACCGTTTCTTAATTCTGTAAAATTGAAAAATTTTTCATCGGGGATAAAACGTGCTCCTACCTTAGGCAAAATATCATATAAGCCATCAGCGTGAGACATTAATAAAGTATTTTGAACAATATCAAGTTTACCCACTTTCCCATCACTATCTTTTACTTTTACAATACGATCATCAAGTTTATTGGATTCCATAATAGATCGATAATATAATCCATCATAAGATCCCCAATATAAGCGATTATTGAAAATAGAAATCGGCCCATGAACAGGATCATCTGTGAAATCTACTCTTCTAAACGGAAAATTATAAAATAAAACATCTATTCCGCTTTCCGTAGCAACATACAATTTTTGATTTGCTGCATAATGAATACCTAACAATTCAGACGAATAATACTTAGAAAATAATTCTAGACCCATACCATCAAAAGAAAACAACTGATTGCCGCCTGTAATAACAACAATTTCGTACTCGTTCTCTGAATGAGAAACTATTTCTATTCCTTTTATTATTTCATTTTCAAGTTTTTGTTCTGCAAAAGGAAGAAACGATTCACCATCAAATAAAAACAATCCTGATTTTTCAGTTGCTACAATATATTCTCCTACGTAAGGAGAAACGATGCCAACTACTTTTTCAGTTGCTAGAAAATTACTATTATTTATTATTTTAAATTGTCCATTAATAAAATTGGAAAGTCCATTTTCATCGTCATGAATAATTGTCGCTCCGTTAATATCAGATACATAATCAACAATTCCAGGAAAAGTATATTTATGTGCTACTTGCTCAAAGTGGTATATCGTATTTTTAGATAAAATAAAGGTTCCATAAGAAGACTGTGAAATGTGACTTACTGAAGATTCAACAGCATTAAATTTAGAAACAAAACAAAAGTTAGCTAAAGAATCTAAACCTATCAATCCATATTCATTAGATGTTCCAATGTGGATTTTATTATCAATTACACTTATTGATTCTAGAGAGGACTCATGAGCATAAATTTCATCAAAATAATCATGAAATCTAAATAATTTATTACCATCGATATAATATAGACGATTATAATTGTCTGTTGCCATTCCTTTAAAATCATTAATGGTTTTAGGGAAAAGCTGATGGACTGGCATTCCTATTCTTAAGTTTTGGGCTTTAAGCCCAAAGCCAATTAAAATTATACATAATATGCAAAATAAATGCTTAATAAGATATATTGTTTCTTTTTTATTATACAATAATTGCGTTATTCTCTTTAGCAACCATTAAACCATTAACATTAATATGATTTAAATGTACCTTTTTAATTGTATTAATTTCAATGTTATTTTGGGGGATTTCTATTCTAATATAATTATCTGTATAACCAGACAAGAAGCCATCTCTTTTGGAACTTTCAAAAAGCACTTCTCTTTCAGTATTTAAAAATGTCGAATAAAATGCATGTTTCTTTTTTTCACTTAATATTCTTAGCATTTTATTTCTTTTCCTTCTTACATACATATCAACACTATTCTCCATTTCAACAGCCTTTGTATTAGGACGTTCTGAATACGTAAAGACATGTAAATAAGAAATATCTAATTCATTCAAAAAGGAATACGTTTCTAGAAAATCTTCTTCAGTCTCACCAGGAAAACCAACAATAACATCCACTCCAATAGAAGCATGAGGCATTAAGTTTTTTATAAGGTCTACACGCTCTTTATATAATTCTCTTTTGTACCTTCTTTGCATTAAAGCCAACATTTTATTGCTTCCAGACTGTAAAGGCATATGAAAATGTGGTAAAAATCGATTTGATTTTGATACAAATTCTATAATTTCAGAAGTGCACAAATTAGGTTCTATGGAACTTATGCGAAATCGTTCAACCCCTTCAACAAGATCAAGTTCTTTTATTAAATCAATAAAGGTAGCTTCTTTCTTTGGTCTAGTTCCTTCTATAATTGCGGTCCCATTTCCAAAATCACCGACATTTACACCTGTTAATACAATCTCTTTCTTACCAGCTGAAACAATTTTATGAACATTCTGTAATACATTTTCAACCGTGTCACTTCTAGACTTTCCTCTTGCTAAAGGAATGGTACAAAAACTGCATTTATAATCACAACCATCCTGAACTTTAAGAAAAGTCCGAGTTCTATCATCATGACTAAATGCTTGTACAAATGAATTTACTTCGGAAATTTCTGAAGCTTTTATCATAGCATGATCACTAGCATAAGATAACTCATCAATATGTTGAACTAAATTAAATTTCTCCTTTGCACCTAGTACAAGATCTACCCCTTCAATCTCCGCAATTTCTTTTGGTTTCAACTGGGCATAACACCCGATTACTACTACTCTTGCTTCTTGATTGATCGACTTTGCATCACGTACAATTTTTCGGCATTTTCTATCCGCAAAATCCGTAACAGAACATGTATTAATAATAAAAATATCCGCACCATCTTTAAAGTCTGATACATGAAATCCATGTGACCTGAATTGGTCAGCAATGGATGAAGTTTCTGAAAAATTCAACTTACACCCTAGCGTATAAAATGCGACGGATTTAGGAGTTGCCATTACGTTATTTTTTCGAGACGCAAAGGTATGAAATTAATCTGTTTTCAATATAACGTCTCTTTTATATACTTATTGTAAGTAATTGATTTATAGGGATTAATATTAATTTACTGGTCTTACATTCTCTAATCGATACATCAATCTATTGATGTCTTCATCATTTAATCGTAAAACTCCTCTAATGACAATTTGTTCTGCTGTAAATGGAACTTCCTCTAAGGCTGTTACCTCCATAACTGTCTCAGGACCAGCGCCTCCACAAAAGAAACACATATTATAAGGAAATGCTGAAAATATAAATTCTTTATGGTCTTTATACCCTTCTACAGGAATAATATATCCTTTTACCTCTACTTCTTTTCCTTCCATTGCTTTTATATCTTCACTAAAAACAGGAATATCCACTTTGAAACCTAAAATCTCATCATACTCTTTTTTATATGAAATCTTTCCTAGTGTTTTCCATAAACTGGTCTCTTGTGCTATAATATTACTTCCTGATAAAAGAAGTACACAGCATAAAGAAAGTAAAATTCTCATAATTTCCTTTTTTATTGTAACGGTGTGAAACCATTCATAGTTTCTAAAATCTGCCTACAGCATGACGATAAATCACTGCAGTTACAACCTGACCTACCGATTGAAGATTACTTTTATCTATAATAGATATATCATCTTTATGCGTATGATGGTAATGTCCAAAACCGCTTTTTGTTTTTAATGGACGATTTATGATATCAACCATTGGTATGCCTGCTTTAATTACATTGACGTGATCGTCACCTATATAACCAGCATCAAAATCTTGAAACAAATGAGTTTTACCCATTTTATTAGCTAAGCTCCAGATTTTATCCATGTACTGACCGGCATAACGCATAGAATATTGTTCTCTTCCAAAAAGTGCACCTTTAGCGGCAATCATATCAAGTAAAATTCCAAAATCCGCTTTATACCCAACAGGAACAACATTTTCAGACCAATATAAAGAGCCGAGTGCATACGTGCTTTCCTCTTCTTGTTCTCCATCAAGACCACCTTGATCTTCTACGTCGAAAAACAATAGATCAACTCCCATATTCTGCATTTTTTCCTTTTGAAGCAAACGTGCAATTTCCATCAATGCCGCCGTTCCACTAGCTCCATCATCGGCACCATCTATCGGGTTATTCTGTTTTGATATATCATTATCTTTATCCGCAACCATTCTTGTATCCCAATGTGCAGCTAATAAAACTCTTTTCTTAGCATTTGGGTTAAATTGTGCCATTATGTTATATCCAGGTTTTTCCTCACCATTGAATATAATAGCAGAAAATTCTTGTTCCGTAACTTTCGCTCCATAAGAAACCATTTTGGACTTGATCCACTCCTTACAATCTAGTTGGCCTTGAGTTCCTGGAACACGCGGTCCGAACGAAATTTGTTTCTCTATAAATTGATATGCAGTATCTGCATTAAAAATAGGAACGACCAATTTCGGTGGAGGAATAGATTGTGGTTCATTATCTTTACATGAGGTAAGTAACAAAAAATTTACTGACAATATAAATAATAACAACTTACTCATAAGACCATTCCGTACCATCTTTACCATCTTTTAGTTTAATTTTTAAGCCAGTTAATCCATCTCTTATTTTATCTGCACTTGCCCAGTCTTTATTCGCTCTTACATTCGCTCTTAATTCAATGAGAAGTTGCATGAGTCCATCAACAGTATTTGAATCGCCATTTACTTCTTTTTCATTATACAAACCAAAAACGTCAATAATCATCTCTGATAATTCCTTTTTTAACGATGTTAAAACATCTTTTCCTATGGTGTCTTTTGCATCATTTGATTTATGTGTATTAATCTTCGGTATAATTTCGAAAATACTAGCAATTGCTCTAGGGCTATTGAAATCATCCATCATATGCATATGCATTTCTTTAAGTGATTTCATTATAGTTTCATCTTCTGTACCTGTTACTACACTTGAATTAATCTGTTCCAATGTTTCCAGAGTTTCCATGAGTCTCTTATACGTCTTTTCAGCTGCTATCAATCCTTCATTCGTTAAATCAAGGGTACTTCGATAATGAGAATGTAACATAAAATAACGCAAAGCCATTGGAGAAAAAGATTGCGTTATATGTTCACTATTACCTGTTAACAATTGAGTAGGTGTAATGGTATTTCCATCACTTTTGGACATTTTACGACCATTCATTAACAACATATTGGTATGTAACCAATAATTAGCAGGTTGACAATTACAAGATCCCATATTCTGAGCTATTTCATTCTCATGATGAGGAAATTTTAAATCGTTTCCGCCTCCATGTATATCGAATGTTGGACCTAGATACTTTGTACTCATAGCTGAGCATTCAAGATGCCATCCAGGAAATCCAAGCGACCATGGGGACTTCCATTTCATTAAATGGTTCTCGTCTGCTTTCATCCATATGGCAAAATCAGAAGGATGTCTTTTATCACCTTGATTCTTTAAATCATCTCGTGACTCGGCAATCAAATCATCAATCTTTCTTCCTGATAGTTGGCCGTACCCTTTTCCTTCTTTAGCAAATTTTATGGTGTCAAAATATACACTCCCATTTGCCTCATAAGCATAACCATTATCCAGAATTTGTTGAACCATTTCTATCTGCTCTATAATATGCGCTGTAGCTCTTGGCTCTATTGAAGGTTTTTTATTATTAAAAATTCGCATCATATCATGAAATCCGTTCGTATATTTTTGAACGACCTCCATAGGTTCCAATTTATCAATTCGAGCACCTTTACTTATTCGATCTTCTCCATCATCTAAAAGGTGTCCAACATCTGTTATATTTCGGACATATCGAACCTTATATCCCAAATACAATAAGTAGCGATAAATTAAATCAAATTTTGTAAACGTCATACAATTACCTAAGTGAACATCACTATAGACTGTAGGACCACATATGTACATGCCAATAAATCCCTCATTAATAGGCTCAAAAGTTTCTTTTTTACCGTTCAAGCTATTGTAAACAGTGAGACTTTTGCCTTCTTCTTTTAAAAGTGCAACTATCGATTTTTCCATTACTTCATTTGTCATCTTGCAAAATTAATCAAACGTATGTAAACTACCACAAGTATTATTCCATAACTAAAAGTATATTTGTTTTGGTTATGAAACATATTGTATTTATTGTCATTATTACTTTCTGTGTAACACATTTATTAAGTGCACAATTGTGCACTGGTAACCTCGGTGAAAATATATTTGAAGATGGTAGTTTTGGTTCAGGATCTGATAATGTACTTGCCGTTGATCCTGGTATTGCGCCAGGATATAGTTATACGACCAATCCACCTCCGAATGATGGTTCTTATACTTTAAGCAATAATGTTGCACCATGGGACCAATGGGGTTGGGTGAAAATTGGAGATAATAGTACAGACCCTGAAGGGTACATGATGATCGTTAATGCCAGTTTCGAACCTGGATTATTTTATGAAAAACTGATAGAAGGTCTATGTGAAAATACACTGTATGAATTTTCAGCTGATATTCATAACCTACACTTCGGACCCAATATTATTAAACCCAATGTTTCTTTTTTACTCGATGATGTAGTTCAATTCTCAACAGGTAATATTCCCGAAAATAATCAATGGAACTCCTATGGTTTCACATTTACTACTGATCCTGGACAAACAGCAGTAAAATTATCATTAGCTAATAATGCGCCTGGAGGCATAGGAAATGACCTCGCCATAGATAATATCTCATTTAGAGCTTGCGGTCCGGAAGCATTAATTCTTCCAGAAACTATAGCAGATATATGCGAAGATGGGAGTCCCATATCACTTGATGCAACTGTAAATGGTGATCAATTTCCAAATCCTGCAGTACAGTGGCAAGAGAGTTTTGACGAAGGAATCACTTGGATGGACTTACCAGGTGAAACAAATCTAAGTTACATCTTTACTAATTTAGCTGCTGGTAGATATTACTTTAGATATAAGCTTGCCAGTAACGCAAATAATTTATCTAATCCTTTTTGCCAGGTCATATCCAATACGAAAATTGTAGATGTTATTCCAACATTTACAGATTTTACTGACAGTATTTGCGAAGGTCTTAGCCTACAAGTAGGTCAAAGTATTTATACAGAAACAGGACTTAGTGTCGATACATTACAAAACAGATTGGGATGTGATAGTATCGTTACTTTTGATTTAACAGTATTTCAAGATCCTTCCATTACACCAGATTTTGCGATTACAGAAACAACTTGTTCTTATTCTGAAGATGGAGCTTTCACATTAAATTCAATTGATAATGGAATACCCCCTTATACCTTATTTTTTAATGGGCTCGAGGCCCAAAATATGATTTCAAACTTGGCCTCGGGAACTTATCCTCTCTTGATCATTGATGATGTGGGATGCACACATGAATCAGAAATTATAATCACCTCGCCTAATGAATATACTTTATCTTTAGGGGAAGATATAGAAGTAAATTTAGGTGAAGAAATTACAATAGAGATAAATAGTAATGGCACAACTTCTCAAATTAATTTTAATTCTCCCTATGAGATTGAATGTCTAGATTCTGATTGCACCGAATTTAATATTACACCATTTCAAAATGGTCAGGTTGGAATACAAGGAATATCAGAACTTAATTGCATCGCAGAAGATAGTATACAAATTAAAGTAAATAGAATAATAGATGTATATCAACCAACAATCTTCAGCCCAAATGGAGATAATCTAAACGATAATTTCGGACTCTATATTAATAATAAAATATTTAAATCTTTATCGAAATTCAGTATATATGATCGTTGGGGAAATAGAGTATACCATATTGAAAATATAGATTCCAATATTACTAATTTATGGGATGGAACATTTAATGGACAACAAGTTCTTCAAGGGGTTTACAGTTACATTGCAGAAATAGAATTAATAGATTCAAGCATTGAAATTATATCGGGATCAGTAACTTTACTCCGATAGAAGTCGAAATTATCACATATAAAATCAACAGTTAAAATCACAAATTTTGAAATTATACAGTACTAACAATGTAAATAATATTGTAGATTTAAAAGAAGCAACATTAAATGCTTTACCAGAAGATAAAGGTCTCTATCTTCCTATAGAAATAAACAAGTTAGAACCTACTTTCATTAAAAATTTACACAAACATTCTTTTACAGAAATAGCCTACAGAGTATCTTCAAAATTAATAGGTAATGAGATACCAGATTCAGAATTAATTAAAATATGTGAAACAGCTATCAATTTTCCAGCCCCTATAAGAAAATTAAAAGATGGCCTATATACTCAAGAATTATATCATGGACCATCATTAGCATTCAAAGATTTTGGAGCTCGGTTTATGGCAGAAACTATGTCTTATTTTATTCAAAAAGAAAATAAAAAGCTAACTATTTTAGTTGCAACTAGTGGAGATACAGGTGGGGCTGTTGCAGCTGGATTTCATAAAGTTAAAAACATAGAAGTCATTATATTATTCCCAAAAGGAAAAGTAAGTCCTTTGCAAGAATTACAATTAACAACATGGGGCGATAATATAGAAGCAATAGAAGTTAATGGTACGTTCGACGATTGTCAAGCTATGGTAAAAAAGGGATTTCTTGATCCCGAATTAAATCAATATAATTTAAGTTCCGCAAACAGTATTAATATATCAAGATTAATACCACAAAGTTTCTATTATTTTGAAGCAGTAAAACAAATAGGTCAAGAAAAAGATATAACAATTGCTGTTCCTAGCGGAAATATAGGAAACATAAGTGCGGGTTCTATTGCAAGAAATATGGGATTACCTATTCATACTTTAATTGCAGCACATAATGCAAATAATACTGTACCTCAATATTATAATTCAGGAACATATCAAGCGAAAAAATCAGTTTCTACAATCAGTAATGCAATGGATGTTGGAAATCCTAGTAACTTTCCACGCTATTCTATTTTGAATGGTTCCACGTGGAACAATTTAAAAAATAATAATTTAGCATTTAGTTACTCTGATCAAGAAACTAAGACAGCTTTAAAAGAAATTTACGATAGATTTAATTATATTTCCGAACCTCACGCAGCAGTAGCCTATAAATCATTAAAAGAAAAAACTGTAGATAAATCGCATAATAAAATATTCTTGGGAACTGCTCATCCCGCAAAATTTCATGAAGTTGTAAATGAGATTTTAGAATTGGAAATAGAGATTCCAGAGTCATTAAATGTTTTAAAAAATAAAGAAAGTTATAAAACAACATTAAAAGACTATGATTCCTTTTTAGAGTATATGAGGAATAGGAGATAATTAATTCTTTCACTTCATGTTCACTTCGACTACGCTCAGTGAACGTACCTCACTAATCGGTCGTTTAAAAATTTGAAT
>JAHDGD010000289.1 GCA_020627825.1 Saprospiraceae bacterium | reverse complement strand
TTAAACGAATCCAAAGAATTATGAAAAGAAGAGATTTTTTAAAAAGAAGTTCTATTATGTCCATGCCCGTCATGCTTGGTGGTTTAGGTGTATCAAGTGTAACTGGCTCTAGAATGTTTGACTTTATCAATCCAGATAATGAAAAAATATTGGTCCTCGTTTTTTTGAACGGAGGGAATGATGGCTTGAATACCGTTATCCCACTGGATATGTATGGCGCACTTCAAGAAGTGAGACCTCATGTAATAATACCTGAAAGTCAACTGATTGAAATTGATGGAGCTAATGCGTTTCATCCTGAGATGCAAGGGTTTGCGGATCTTTACAACAATAGTCAATTACAAATCATTCAAGGAGTAGCATATCCGAATCAAAACCGTTCACACTTCCGTTCAGTGGACATATGGAATTCGGCAAGTGATGCGGATGAATTTTGGGCAACTGGATGGATTGGAAGATATTTGGATGAGCTTCATCCTACATATCCTGATAATTACCCGAGTGCGGAATACCCTGATCCGCTTGCCTTAACTATAGATTATACCTTGTCAGAAACATGTCAAGGTGCAGTCTCGAACTTCAGTTTGTCGATGCCAAATGAGGGATCTGTAACTTCGGTGCCTGAAAATTTAGGTGGATTAATCGATCTTCCATGCTATGGTGATGAATTGAAATTTATTTCTGAAAGTATACAACAATTAAATTTATATAGCGATAGATTAGCTGCTGTATATGAATCCGGTACGAATCTATCTTCTAAATATGATGAAACGGATGAACTAGCGCGCAAGTTGAAGCTTGTTGCTCGTATGATAAATGGTGGTTCTCAAACCAAAGTTTATGTTATAGACCATAGAGGATTTGATACACATGCGAATCAAGTAGTTGAAGGTGAAACGTCAACCGGAATTCATGCAGGTCTATTAGCGTCTCTTAGTAATGCAGTTGCAGCCTTCCAAGACGATATAGATCTCATGAATAGATCCGAGGATGTATTGGGGATGACCTACAGTGAGTTCGGAAGAAGAATTCGATCCAATGCGGGTGTTGGGACAGATCATGGAACTGCAGCCCCACTTTTCCTCTTCGGAGGATGTGTAAAAGGAACAACCGTAGGTCAAAATCCTGAGATCAATACGGATGTGGATAATCAAGCTGGTGTTGAAATGCAATACGATTTCCGAAGTATTTATGCTACAGTTTTGAGAGATTGGTTTGATATGGATGAATCCAAAATCCAAACAGTGATGAGTGGAGAGTTTCAATATCTTCCTATTTTAAATGATTGCTTGGGACCTGTTGCAACAAAAGAAGAAGAGCAACAAATCGATCTTCAAGTCTATCCAAATCCTACAGCTGATCAATTAAGCATTACATGCAATATCCCAGCAGGAGTTTACTCTGTTACGATTTACAATTCAATAGGGTCATTGGTTCATCATGAACTAACCAGAACGTTTGCACAAGGAGAACATACCATCAGAATGAATGTAAATCATTTGCTTTCAGGTCAATATGTTCTGCGTATGGCAAATGAACAGTATGTTGCAACGAAGCGATTCGTAAAAATTTAATTTTTGGGCTTTAAGCCCAAAAGAAAAGGGTACAAATGTACTGTGGCTTCGGTGATAGTTCATGGTGGATAGTTAGTGTAAATTATTTGAAATTTAAAATTATTAGCATTTCAAATAGGTAAGTTCGATGTATAAAATATCGAATTAGCCTGAGCTATCTCGATGTTTTCCAAGGAACAAATTATATATACTCAAAAGAATTAATGCAATAATTTAGAATTTAATGTTATATTTATTTGTGTACTGGTACATACATTATTCAATTATTTTCAAGTGATGAAAAACGATTATTAATGAAAATTTCATCAAATTATAAATACTTCTTTTTTGTTCAAATAGCCTTAATGTGTCTGTTTACATTAAGCATTTCAAGTTGTGAAAAATGTGACGATCCTAGAAATAGAGATTGTGGAAATTACGATCCATGTATTGATATACTAGAACCGAAAGCGCTTTTTGGTACAGGGAGTAAAAGAGATTTTTCCAATTCAGATTATAATAACTTTTATCCTGACACCACACTATATCTTGATGGAGATACAATACCTGCAGCGTGTAATTTCTACACGTATGCAACAGATGCTGACAGTTTTTATTGGAAAGTAGGTGATGATCCACGGGTATTCAGAGGAGAAGAATTTTTCTTAGATTTTGAAGATGTCGAACCTTATGTACCAATTCTAGTAGAACATATCGTTTTGAAAAAAAGTAGTTGTTTTGAGTCTTTTACAGTGAGAGATACAATTGAAAAAATTATATACCCTGCAACGGTCACTCCAAATTCTAGTTCAATTTATTTTAATAATACATATAGGGGATCTTCAACGGAGTTTCCTGGTGAGAGTATTGATGTTGAATTTAATAGTATGTCTGATTTAATCATCAATATTCCAAAAGGTGGTAATGGAATAAATTCAAAATTATATTTTCGAGATTTAGACGAAGTATACTTTGCTGGTGGAAATATTGAACAGGCTTGGTTTGGTCATGCTAAGTTTCAATCTTATGATCGAAAAAAAGTGATTATTACGTATAAAATAACTTATGACTTTGGCGAAACTTCACAATGGTATACATACGAAGGATATCGAGTCGAATAATTATAAATAAG
>JAHDGD010000288.1 GCA_020627825.1 Saprospiraceae bacterium | reverse complement strand
AATAATATGTTTTTGGTCAAACTAGAATATCCCTATGAGATTTATAAACTTATTGTTGTTAGCTTATTTAATTTTATTTTCTTCTTGTCTTACACAAAAAGAAAATATTCCTTCTAGGAAATATTACAAAGTTTACAAAAAGGGATATAAGGTCTTAAACAGTCAATGTTCAGAGTTCAAAAAATTGATAAAAGAAGGTCAACTTAGAATCCCAAAAGACTGCAATTATGACTGTTTGGTTCATTTTGACAAAGAATTGTATTGGTTTTACAAAGCAAACAATCAAAAGTTTATTATCGATGAATGTATCAATACTAAACAGGAAATTGATATGCTTTTTGGCTTTGAAACTGCTACGGTTCCTATTGGCAATGAATTAAGTCAAAAGAGAGTTGTTATTTCTATGTTTCATGGTAAATCAGTTATTGATGGTACAATTGGTATAGCTTCTTTTGTTATGAATCCCAATGATTCAATAGTCTCATCTTTTGAACCGTATAAAAAATAAATGTGTAAAATATTGAAGAGTACTTTATCTCTCTCCTTAAAACGTAGTCCCAGTCTTATAATATTGAACAAATAGTAATAACGAAAGACCAGAGAACAGGAAGCAGCCAATGGAAATCCAAAACATATAATTTGGGGTAAACCCACCATCTTTTTCCAAAAGTTCAAAATCCTCAGGTCGTTCTTTTAGAAAAAGGACTGGTAAGACATCTCCATTTTGTACGGAATTGTATAGCTCTTTTCCTACATCTTTAGAATATTCCACATATTTGGATCGTAAGTTTTTTACACTATCTTCTCCTCTTAATGCTTTGTTGAAGCTTATTGCAGGTTCGTTTTTCTCTGAGGCCAACGCATTGAATTTTAGTTTCAATAGAAAGGAATCAAAATTTTGCAATCTTCCTGTAATATGAATAATTCGACGTGTCTTTTTAAATTCTTTTCCCACTACAATGGCTTCGGTATGAATACCAGTTTCTTTTAATTGTTTTCGCGTTTCTTCCAGTTTTGAGTTTTTGAAAAAAGCCCATATTCCACACATCAGTGCTAAAACTACACCAGAAGCAAATAAAGTAAGTATAAAAACACGCATAATATTGAATTTAAGGAGTTGTGTAAAGGTAAGCTTTTGATTGTTGACTACATTTTAAGCATGAATGTTTATTTTTTAATAGTTTTATACAAAATACTATATAGATGTCAAAGCCTATTTTGAAAACAAAAGATTATGCGTTTTACAAAGATGAAAGTGACTTAAGATTGCATTTTTTATCATTGGATGATCAACCATTTTATGTTTTTGAACCAATGGAATATTATCAATATGAAGCTGATGGAGATACTTATGTTGAGAAGTTGGCGTCTGATATATTAAAGGATCCCGTACTTTATGATCAGCGATTAAGGTATCCATTAAATCAAGTCATTAAAGGACCAAGAGAAGCATTTTATTTGGATCGATCGTATTATTGCCAGAATCATAATCGAAAACCGACATCTGTTAAAGAAGCTGTCCAATATGGTATCGGAATGTATTCAGAAGGGAAATCAGCAAAAGGAATCGCAACATATCTTACAGCCGTACTAAAAGATCAAGATGTTCAAGGCATTGATTTGAATATTAGAGCACATTATATGTTGACTTCGTCGTTAGTTTGTTTGATTCATTTGCTTGACATGAAGGAGTTGCTAGCAATGAAAGGTTTATCGAAACTCGTCAATCGAGATCGTTTGCTTAATTTATTCTATTACCAAAGAAAAGAACCTAACATGGACTTGCCTATTATACATCAAGATCCTTATCTGTTCTTGTCCATGGAATTAAGTACGCAAGAAGATCATATCGAGCAGTTCTGCATCAATTATTATCAAGCTATGAAAAAAGTGCCTTGGTATGATAGTCATCGTTTCCGCTTTTCAGATTTTTTTGGATACTGGAGTTTTGAATTGGCTTATATGGTCCGATTCTATGGAGTCTCGGATATGGATTTTATAGATCATATGTATTATCCACGAGATCTTGCACTTCGGAAATTTCTACCCACTTGGAAAGATAGTCAAGAAGGAGAGCGGGCAAGAATCTACAAAAATCAGGTAAAAGCTGAGAGTAAGGAGTCTTCACAAGCTATTATAAATGAGATTTTAAGTTTATTAAATGAAACATTTGAAGAACACATTGCGCACTTAATGACTGCGGATTTATTTCGAAGAACAATGTTGAAAATTTCTGAATCACATCTTTTATTTGCGAAAATAGGGAATGATCCTAGTGAAAAAGATATGGTCAAGGTTCGGAATTTTATTCAAGATATGATCCATATTTTGGGTTCCTACACAGACGAAATCAGTGAAAATGATTATTTAAAAGATGTAGAGAATGAGATGAAAGCACATATGAGGGCATTTATAGAGCGAAAGAAATACGAGAAAAAAGATATTGAAACTGCTATGTCACTTTACTTTAAAAGTAAGAAATTCGAACAGCAAAAGTTATTGAACAAAAATAGGATAGTAAGTTTGGTAGAAGAATTGAACAAAGCGCAAAAAATAAAGGATTCAGAAAAATATTGGAAAGAAATGGAAGCAGTATTTGAGGCCTATGGTTTAATGGATGAAAAAGCTCAAGAATCAACTACATCCTTAAGTCGAGAAAAACGAAAAAAACCTGCCAAAGATGTATCTTTTCGTATTTCATTTAATGATTATTTATAA
>JAHDGD010000082.1 GCA_020627825.1 Saprospiraceae bacterium | reverse complement strand
TACGACCTTCGGGTTATGAGCCCGACGAGCTACCAACTGCTCCACCCCGCGATATATTTTTTTTTCATGCGGACGGCAAATATACAAGCATTATTTACTAATGCAAGAATAATTTAAGTTATTTTGAAACAAAGTGTATTTTTCTTTTTTTGGGCCCAAGCCCAAAAACAAATCCATTGTTTCATATTTTAATTATTCAACTATATTTACGGAAAGAATTAAAATGAAAAACTTGTTTCTCTTACTATCTTTCTTTTTAAGTATTTCAATTTCTTATTCCCAAGGATACTCGACAAACTCCCTTTCTGAAGATATAACAAACAATTCAGATCTTATCGTTAGAAGTTCTACTGAAATCCATGACATTCAATCTGAAAGTGTAATTAAAAGCAGTTATCATTATGCATATACACTTATGAATCATAGGATGGGCTTGCAAAATGTAAGAGTTTACTACGAAAATAACATATCCAAAATCAAGGATCTTAAAATTAATATTTATGATGCTAATGGTTTTCTTGTATCAAAAGTGAAAAAGAAAGATATCACTACTCAAAAAGCATACAGTCAAATGAATATGGCTGATGACTTGATGTTTTTGTATTATGAAAATAATTATAAATCCTTTCCTCTTACAATAGAAGTTTCATATACACAGGAAAGCCGTTATGCCGCCACTATACCTAGTTTCCGACCATATCCTTTTCAAAATCATTGTAGGACTTTCGTAGAACAATCTAGCTATGAAATTATAGGTAACAAATCCGATATTACCTTCAAAGCCAAAAATGTTGAAGGATATAAGGAATTTATAAACATGAGTTCCTACCCTATGAAGGTTCAGGTCAATAACTTACCGATCTTAAAAAAAGAATCTTATACGCCTCCCGCAGAGGAACTTTTACCACAATTTTATTATGCGCGTAAAAAAGGAAAGTTCAATAAAACAAAAGTTGAATTTTCAGATTGGGAAAGCTATGGAAAATGGATGTATGATGCATACTTAGAAGATAAATTAAAGCTTACACCAGAAACCATAGATGAGATAACAGATTATGTAGAAGGATATTCAGATCCATTTGAAAAAGCAAAGAAAGTATATGAATATGTTGTAGATAATACAAGATACATCAGTATACAACTAGGGGAAGGTGGATTGGAACCTTTTCCAGCTGAAGAAACACATGATAAAAAATATGGAGACTGCAAAGCACTTTCTATCTACACACTTGCACTGATGAAAGCCGTGGAGGTTCCAGCATTCTATACTATAATTCAGGCTGGTACTGATGCTCAAGAACATTTTGAGCATGATTTCGCATCCATACAGCAAGGAAACCATGCCATAATAGGGATAGAAATCGAAGGTGATACTGTGTATGCAGATTGCACGACAAGTCATATTCCTTTCGGCACAATAAGTTCATTCACTGACGGACGATGGGCTGTGGGCATTAATGAGGAAGGGGGTAAAATCTTAAAAACGACTAAATACAAAGACAAAGAAAACGCAAGTGAGCACAATAGTTTTCTGCAAATAGACCCTTCCGCCAAGACCTTAAACATTCGATATAATGGCACACAGAAAGGGGTTCACATATCTGAAAACAATCGATTTACTTCGTTTTCCGAAGAAGACTTAACAAAAAAAGTATTCCCTTATCTTCACCCTTCTTTTTCAAAAGAAACTTTTCAAAATGCAAATTTGAAATATGATCAAACAAGCATAAAAGAAAGCTTCGAAATTTCAACTAAAAAGTTTATTTCTACAGCAGGAAATTACATCATGATTCCTCTTCAAATTCATTCTTTTCCTTACCAAGAATTAAGTGGTCAAGACCGCACAATGCCATTTTACTTTAAAGACGGTTATCATAAAACATACCATACGGAAATTGAAATACCAGAAGGATATGAACTGGTAGAAAAAATAGAAGAAGAAAACATTGAAAGTATATTTGGTAGCTATACTATTGAAGCATCTAGTAAAGATGAAGGATTCATTCAATTAAAGATTGACATTAAAACAAAGAGCGGAACATTTCCTGCGCACACAGCAGAAATATTTAATAAGTGGTTGTCAGAAATAAAAACAGCCGAAAAAACAAACATCATATTCAAACCAATATCTAAGTAACATGAGAATTTTAGTACTGTTTATTGTTGGGCTTTTTACAACAAGTTCTTTTGCACAAAACTTAACACCTTATAAATTTAAAAAAATTAGTGCTGATTTAATTAATCAAGAAGAACATCCATTATTTCCTGATGCTGTTGCAGCATTTGAACATAACAGATGTCAGATCAGCTATTCATATGACTATAACGTTGGCTTTCTTTGTGAAACTAAAATTTCTCATCGCATAAAAATATATAAGGAAGAAGGAAAGGAATATGGGAACTATGAAATGCGATTGTATCGAAAAAACACAACTGAAAAGGAATACATCAAGGATCTAATTGCCTTTACTTATAATAAACAAGGAGATAAAATAAAAGGTACTAAGTTATCCAAAAGTAGTATTTTCGAAACAACGATTAATGACAATTACACCAGCTTCAGTTTTGCAATGCCTGATGTGCAAGAAGGATCCGTACTAGAAATTACCTATACTTTTGTAACACCGTATTATTTTCACTTAGATGACTTTTACTTCCAAAAAGAAATTCCTGTGAATAATATGGCATACTATGCTAATTTCCCAGAATACTTCTCATATAACCCCATAGTAAAAGGAGCTATTAAAATAGACGAAAGTAAGACTCAAGGCTCTGGTCAATTAAGTATAAATAATGGGTCAGATCGAATAAACTTTCAGTCTGATGATTACGCTTTTCTAGCCGTAGATATTCCTCCTATTAAGGAAGAGCCATATGTTCATAATATGCGCAATTATATGGCTGCAATTTCATGGGAATTACGTTCTACTAATTTCCCAAATTCTTTTGTTAAAAATTACAATACAACTTGGTCACAAGTTGCAGAAACCTTAAATGAAAGTAATTCATTTGGTAATTTTTTGAATGCAAATCATAAAGAAATTAGCAAAGTAATTGATCGCGTTCAGTCTATGGATGACAGTAACAAAATAAATGAGATTTATAGCTTTGTCCGAAGTTTTACTTGGAATGATAAATACAGTGTATTTGGTGGCAACATGAATAAATTAATGAAAAGCAGAACTGGAAATTCAGGACAATTAAATTTACTGCTTATCAATATGCTTAAAAAAGCAGGAATCAATGTATTTCCTGTTGTTCTTAAAACAAGAGATAGAGGCTACTTAAACGTTAGTTATCCTACTCTAGGAGAATTAAATTATGTGATTGCGGGTATACCTACAGAAAAAGACATGATTTTTTTAGATGCAACGGTAAATGCTATGCCCGCAGGGTTTTTACCGTATAGAGCCTTGAATTTGAATGGTGTGATCATCAATGGTAATGAGGCGGTTAAAATTGATATTAAAAGTCCCAACAAAGAAAAAAATACACATTATATAAAAGCAAGCTTCAATGAACAAATGGAGTTGAAGGGAACACAAACTTCCAAATATTCAAAATTTTCAGGATTTACAGAGCGTGTAGAGGTTTCAAGTGCAGATTCTGAAGAAGCTTATTTTAAGACAATTGAAGAGAAAAGTGATCAAATTAATTGTTCAAATTTCAACATTGAAAACATGTCCGCTTATAATAAACCATTAGAAGTTACAGCTGACATTGATTTCACAGGACTTACTCAGAAAATTGATGATAAAATATTCATTCCTACCTTAATGCAATTGGGTATTTCTGAAAATCCATACAGAGCGGAAGAACGTAATTTCAATTTGAATTACAATACCGTAAATTCTACTAAAGTAATCATCAATTACCCCATTCCAGAAGGGTACGAAGTAGAAAGTCTGCCTGAACCTATTTCACTTACTTTGCCTGATAAGTCGTTTACTTACCGATTTAATGTCACATCAATGAATAATACGATTAACATCACATCCTTTATTGATCGTAAAGCTGATAATATTGAATACGAGATGTACGCAAGTTTAAGAGAGATCTATGAGGAAATCCTTAAAAAGAGTAATGAAAAGATTGTACTTGCAAAAAAATAGAACACTCTTATTAAGTTAAAGAATGGTGTATTCCAATATCTAATCATTGTTTACAAAACAATCAGATGATAAGTTTTCTAATCATATATTGAATTATGTACATTTGTTGCTAAATCGAATGACATGCAAGACAGGCATACGAATAAAAGTCAATATTTCAAGGAACAAGGAATAACAACTTCAAAGTTTGTAATTCCATATGTTGATGCATTTAAAGAAATCACATCTGACACCAGAGTTCTTGAAATAGGATGTGGAGAAGGCGGAAATCTAATGCCATTTGTAGACATGGGATGCACTTGTATGGGGATAGATTTAAATTCAAAACAAATTGAATTAGCAAAGAGTATATACTCCGATCATCAACATCATGCTAACGTCACTTTTATTGCTCAAGATATTTACGATGCAGATCTAGATAAAGTAGGAAAATATGATCTTGTCATTATGCGTGATGTAATTGAGCATATACACAATCAGGAAAAATTCTTTGGGTTTTTAAAAAACTTTTTAACACCAGATGGAGTGGTTTTCATAGGTTTCCCTCCTTGGTATATGCCTTTCGGAGGCCATCAACAAATATGTAAAAGCAAGGTATTATCGAAAATGCCTTATTTTCACATTTTACCTAAACCTTTGTATAAAGGCATATTAAAACTGTTTAAAGAACCTGATAATAGAGTCGAAGCGCTTCTAGAGATTAAACAAACTGGAATCAGTATTGAAAGAATCCGAAAAATTATTAAGAAAGAAGGGTATCACATATTAGATGAAACAATTCATCTTATAAATCCAAATTACGAAACCAAATTTGGATTAAAACCAAGAAAACAAATAGGTTTAATCAAAGCCATTCCATTTGTACGAAATGTCTTTTCGACTTGTTGCTATTATGTATTGAAAGCTGTTTAAGATCTACAATAGAAAGAGGAAATAAAACAAAGATTCCTACTATTCTAAAAGAATTGATATATTTATACATGCATATTTGGTTAATTCGCCTCTTAATTCTAATATGTCTGACCCAATTCATTTCCATTGATTTATATAGTCAATGTGGATTTGACATTACAGTGCCAGATAACATCATCATCTGTGGTGAGGAAATTGTTGATCTTGATGCGCTAGTTAGTCCCACACCTCTATCTGTTTCTTGGTCAGATGAAAATGGTGTAATAAGTACTGACTTAAATGCTTCTGCATTAGTAAATGAAACTACTACTTTCACTTTTAATGCATTCGGTCCTACTTCAAACAATTTAGTATTCAATGGTGATTTCGAGATGGGCGATACAGGATTTACGAGTGGTTATTTACAAGGTGATATTTGGTGTCCAGCTCCTCAAGGACCTTTATGGTGTGAAGGCATGTATGCTGTAGATGATAATCCAAACGACACGCATCCAAATTTTGCTTCCTGCTCAGATCATACTTCAGGAAGTGGAAACATGATGGTTGCGAATGGATCAAGTAGTTTCACAGATGTATGGTGTCAAGATATCGTCGTAACCCCAAATACAAACTATTTATTCTCTGCTTGGGCTACATCAGTCGAATCAAGCTCTCCAGCAATTCTACAATTTACTATAAATGGTGAAACTATAGGAAATAATTTTAATGTTTCTAATACAACTTGTGATTGGCAAAATTTTACAAGTGGTTGGTTTTCAGACGGTGCAACCAACGCTACGATCTGCATTCAAAATCAAAACTTAGCAACAAGTGGAAATGACTTTGCTATTGATGACATTGAATTTCTTGAAGTATGTGAACAATCTGAAACAGTTACAGTAATCGTGTCTGAGGTCATAGGAATGCTACAAACAAGTTATACTATCGATTGTGATAATCCATTTGTAAATTTAGCAGTATCTCCGCCCGTAAATGACTATACCTATGAGTGGGAAGCACAATTCGGAGGAACAATAGCAGGTCCTGATGACCTACCGAGTATTACCGCAACAACAGCAGGGTTATATACTGTTACCATTACAGATGCTTTTCAGTGTACAGCTACATTATCAACAACTGTAAATGGATCGACTACTTCGCCAAGCACTTCCATAGCTGGAGATTTTTTAATCGACTGTGATGAGGATGAAGTAAGTGTTTTTAGCACGAACAATAATCCCAATCTTGAATTTGAATGGGAAGGATCGTCGAGTACCTCTACCATTGCAACATATAATCAACCAGGCAATTACACACTCACTATTACGAATGCTTTCAATTGTTCTGCTGAATTTGATTTTGAAATCCAACAGATTAATGCAGACGTTGACTACATATTGGATGATGATAATGTACTAAATTGCATAGGAGATAGTACTATAATTTACCTTGAAACAGATGAGGATGTAACGTTAGAGTGGTTTGACAGCCAAGGAAATTCATTGGGCAATGATGACAGTTTGATTGTTAATGACATTGGTATATATATTGTTGAAATTGGATTAGCGAATGGTTGCACAACCCTTGATACTACTAGTGTAACAAGTCTAGCATCACAGCTGGATTACCTTTTGGGCGAAAGCCCTACCATAACATGTCAAGATAGTATCGTTGAATTAAGTGTAGAAGTAAATAGCGCTTATAATTCTATTTCTTGGTTTCAAAATGGATTAGTGGGGATGGGAGAAAGCATAACTGTAGAAAACTCAGGTGATTTTATAGTTGACATTGAAGACCAGAACGGCTGTATTACGAGAGACACTTTATCTGTTTTAGAAAATACGACACATCCTACCTTTACAACAGGTTTTTCTGAAATCGATTGTGTCACTGGTCATGGTTTAGTTTTTGTACTTCTAGATGATGATAGTTACATTGAATGGACTACACCCAGTGGTTCCAACTTAACTACTGACTCGATCCACACCAATATTCCAGGCCTATATATTGTAAACATTACGAATCAGCAAGGTTGTACAGCAAGTGACACGGTTAACCTTACTGAAGACCAGAATTACCCAGAGTTAACGGTTGAAGTTGAACAAATCAATTGCAATACTCCTTTTGCTAATATAATTATTGAAAGCTCTATAGACAATACAAGTTATTTTTGGGTGGGCCCAAATGGCTTCCTATCTACCGAAGATACGCTTAGCGTTAGTGAAATTGGAGTATATGCATATTCAGCAAGCTCTCCTCTAGGTTGTACGGTTATAGATACCTTGCAAATAATCGCAGACTTTCAAGAACCTTTGCTGGAGATTACACCATTAGATACCATTAATTGCATAACAAACGTAATTCGTGTTCTTGTGGAAAGTGATGGCCCATTCACGTTTAACGCTATAGATTCTACAGTCGTTAACAGCATAAATGGCGACACATTAATCGTGTTTAACAACGAACAATTAATAGTAGAAATAGAAGGACAAAATGGATGCATTAGTATCGATAGTATTCCTTTACCTTTTAACTTTGAACCGCCAATTGTCCCTGTACTACAAGATTTTACACTAAATTGTAACACGCCTGATAGCCTGATCATTTTGGAGTCAGGAGATCATATACACAATCTATGGTTACATGATTTTGTTACTTTTGAAGCAGATTCTCTCCTTATTACGGAAGGAGGTCTTTATGCACTTCTGTCCACGAATACAGAAAATGAATGTAGTGATGGATTTAATATTATGGTTACCACTGACTTTGATGCAGCGGAGCCGATGATTACCGCAGAATCAATAAACTGCAACAATGACCAGAGTATTATAGAAGTTAATTCAGAACAGCAAATCATCACCATTGAACACAATATGGATCTCATAACGCTGAATGATTCAACCTTTACCTCAACTTCTGGTGGTATAGTCGATTTTGTTATAACTTACGCAAATGGGTGTTCCATTTCTTCCAGCATAGAGATAGAAGTAGATACAATGCCCCCTTTCATTAGTGCCAATAACTATATGTTTGACTGTATTCAAGAGTCCGTATTCATCGATGTAGATGACTTCATTGACACCCCCCTTTATAACTGGGAGGGACCTGATGGATTTACGTCGGAAGATGAGATTGTTGAAGTATCGATTGCAGGAACTTATTATGTGACTGTAACAAATGCTGATAATGGATGTTTTGCGACTGAAGATGTTGAAGTAATGGAAAACAACACGATTATCAACACTGAATTTGAAATAGAGCAGCCTTTGTGTTTTGGTGATTTTGCAGATTTGACCAATATAACGAATGATGGAGGAACACCGCCTTATACAAATTCCCCAATTGACACAATGTTTAATTTTGCTCAATGGGATGCATTGAGTAGTGGCAGTTACTATCTTATTACCACTGATGCTGAAGGATGCACAGGATTGACTTATTTTGAAGTAGATTCCGTATTTCAATTTGACGTAGAAGCGGGAAAAGACACGATTGTTACCATAGGAAGTGAGCTAGATTTAATGGGAAGCACAACATTAACGGAATCCAATATAGGATTGATTGAGTGGAATCCATCAAATTTATTAAGTTGCACAGACTGTTTGGAGCCAACAATACTAGATATATCAGAAGACACTTGGTTTACAATTTCAGTAGAAGACGAGAATGGTTGCGTTGAATCAGATAGTGTTCAGGTTCGAGTTGTAATAGATTATGGCATTTATGTTCCGAATGTGTTTACGCCGGACAATAATGGTATAAACGATGTATTTAATATTTTCAGCAATGTTGCAGGAAGAGATATTTATATTGAAACCTTCGAAATATATGATCGTTGGGGAAATAAAGTATTTAAGGAAAATGACTTTGAATTAGGAGAAGGTTCACAATCATGGGATGGAATGTTGAATGGCAGGCCAGCGCAACAAGGCGTATATGCCTATTTCTTCAAAGCAAAATTTCCGGAAGGTCAGACAGAAGTTTACACGGGAACAGTTACATTAATTCGTTGATTTTCTTTGGGGTTTAACCCCAAAGAGCATTTAAACAATGGTTAAAATACTATTAAAAGTGATGGACTAAAACGTGGATCGATTTATTAATTTTTACCTTTACAAAAAAATAATTATGCAAAGAATAGCGATTGCCTTTTTGGCTGTGTGTACCATGTTTCTTTTCTCTTGTAAACAAACCACATCGACAGAATCTGAAACAACTGAAGTTTCAAAATCTTCGGTATCGGTAGAAAATTCAAGAAAATCATCGATTAAAACAAGTGTATCTTCTGATAATAATAACATAAAAGTTGCGAACAAAGAAGGGATGCGTTGGTATGGAATGGGAGAAGTAGAAGCTTTGGTAAAAGAAAATCCTAAGAAAATATTAGTTGATGTCTATACACAATGGTGTGGACCATGTAAAATGATGGATAAGATGACATTTACAGATTCAGAAGTGCAAGCCAAAATAAATGAAAAATTTTATCCTGTAAAGTTCGATGCTGAAGGACCGAATACAATAGAATTTATGGGAAAAGAATATGGAAACCCAGGTCATGATCCGAATAGAAGAGGAAGAAATGCTCCACACCAATTATCTAAGTTTTTTGCAGTAAGAGGGTACCCTACTCTTGTTGTATTGGATGAGAATTTCAACATATTACATAAAATAGTAGGTTTTAAACAACCAGACCAACTACTTGCAGCGATAGAAGCTATATAGTAAAAAAGAAAGAAGATTATTTAAATGGTCCTTTTGCATTCGTGTAAAAGGGAGAAAAAAAAGATTGCATCCATAATTCGAAGGATGCAATCTTTTTTTTAGGGTGTAGGATAGCATAGAATGTTAAGGTCGATGAATTTCAACTCCTAAGTTTCTTTATTAACGGAGAACAGACTTGCTAAGACATTGCTCTAACTCCAAGTACTTCTTTATACAATATAGGAGTAGGATATACTTTATTTAATGTGTATTTCATAATATCAAATGAAGTCACAATGCCTTTTAGTTCTCCACGGAGGTTAACAACAGGAAGCGCATGAAATCTTCTATCCATAAGAAGTTCAGCAGCCGTTCCAATTTTATCAATTGGGCTAATTTTACAAACGTTTCTATTCATCACTTCACTTACATGAATATGTTTGTAATTTTCTTCTGTCTGATTCAGTTTCCATAAATCATATGTTGTAACCAAACCAATCAACTTATTGTCTTTGACTACAGGGATGTGGTGGATACGTCTTTTTTTGAAGATATTCGAAACTTCATTGAGGGTGCTTTCTTGAGAAACAGTGACGACTGATTTCGTCATTATGCTTCGGATTTGCTCATTCATCATAACTAAGAGGTTTTGTTGCTGAAATATACTAATATTTTTAGAATAAAATACTGTTTTTACGCAATATTTTAATAATTAATTCTATTATATAGAGTTAAATCCATATCAAAACGCTGCGTAATACGAAAAATCAATTAAATATTCTGTTTGTTGCACATGCAATTAGTTTGCTGTCAAAATGTCATACTTCCTTTTCTATTTTGTAGTTTTGCGTTACAAATCCAGATTATGAGTTTATACAATGATAACCCCACATTAGACAATTTAGCTAAAACAATAGATCAATCAAAACAAGGTGAAGTTTTAGTAATGGATAAAAAGAGTGGTTATGAAAAACACTTTTATATAGAGTCTTATGGATGTCAAATGAATTTCAGTGATTCCGAGATTGTGGCGAGCATTCTAGCAAAAGAAGGATATGGGTCCACTCGTAATATGGAAGAAGCTGATCTTATCCTTATCAATACATGTTCGATTCGTGAAAAAGCAGAATTAACTGTTCGTAAAAGATTGCGCGTATTTGATAAGATCAAGCAGAATCGCAAGGGGACATTAGTAGGAGTTCTAGGATGCATGGCAGAACGATTAAAAGCAAAACTATTAGAAGAAGAAAAGCTTGTAGATCTAGTTGTGGGACCAGATGCTTATAGGGATTTACCTAATCTTATAAACGCGGCTGATGATGGAGAGAAAGGAGTCAATGTTTTTCTTTCCAGAGAAGAAACTTATGCGGATATATCTCCTCTTCGACTAGGAACAAATGGGATTACAGCTTTTATATCCATAATGAGAGGATGCGACAACATGTGTTCCTTCTGTGTAGTTCCTTTTACTCGAGGAAGAGAGCGAAGTCGGAATGCATTTACGATTGTATCAGAAGCACGTGATCTTTTCGAGAAAGGTTACAGAGAAGTCACTTTACTGGGTCAAAATGTAGACTCGTATAAATGGGAAAATCCGGAAACTAAAGAAAAGGTCAATTTTGCTCAATTGATGGAAATGGTTGCTCATGTAGATCCCCTATTGAGGATTCGATTTTCAACATCTCATCCGAAAGACATAACATCAGATGTATTGTATACCATGAAAAAATACGACAACATCTGCAACTACATCCACTTGCCTGTACAATCAGGCAATAGCCGTATTCTGAAATTAATGAATCGAACTTACGACAGAGAATGGTACATGAAAAAAATTGATGAGATTTATTCTATAATACCCGACTGTGCTATTTCATCAGACATGATAGCAGGTTTTTGTACGGAAACAGAAGAAGAACATCAAGATACATTGAGCATAATGAAATATGCGAAATACTCCATGTCGTATATGTTTTATTACTCTGAACGGGAAGGCACATTAGCACATAGAAAATATGAAGATGACATTCCTCTAGAAGTGAAGAAAAAGCGTTTAAGTGAGATCATTGAATTACAAAATCAAATATCCAAAGAAGTCAATACGAAAGACATTGGTAAAACATTTAAGGTTTTAATAGAAGGGACGTCCAAGCGATCAGATCAAGATTTCAAAGGACGAAATTCACAAAACAAGATGGTTATTTTCCCTGTAAAAGAAGGATTAAAGGCAGGAGATTATGTGTTGGTCAACATTACAGAAGCAAATAGTGCTACTTTAAAAGGAAACATTGTTGAATAATGGCTGCTGATCCATTACAATCTATTAAATTAAGATTTGGAATAATAGGACGTTCTGAATCACTTAATCGAGCACTTTATACTGCGACGAAAGTTGCCTCTACAGATCTTAGTGTTCTGATTAATGGAGAAAGTGGTGTAGGTAAAGAAGTTTTTTCAAAAGTGATTCATTACCTCAGTACACGCAAACATGAAGAATTAGTTCCAATCAACTGTGGCGCTATACCTAAAGGAACCATTACAAGTGAATTATTCGGTCATGAGAAAGGGGCATTCACTGGTGCCACAAGTGATCGAAAAGGATACTTTGAAACAACGAATGGAGGGACCATATTTTTAGATGAGATAGGAGAAATGCCGTTAGAAACTCAGGCCTATTTATTACGAGTTTTAGAATCAGGAGAATTTATTCGAGTAGGATCATCAAAAGTACTCAAAACTGATGTTCGTATTATTGCTGCTACAAATGTAGATCTAGAAGAAAGCATTAAAAAAGGAAAATTTAGGGAAGATCTGTACTACAGGCTAAATACAGTTCCTATAAAAGTCCCTGCATTGCATGAAAGACGGGATGACATCTACCTGCTATTGCGAAGATTCGCTGTTGACTTTGCAGAAAAGTACAATTCTCCTTCTATCCAATTTGATGCAGATGCACGTTTGATATTAGAAAACTATTCATGGCCAGGAAATGTAAGAGAATTAAAAAATATAGTTGAACAGCTATCTGTATTAACAGAAGATAGAGAGATTGACGCACTTACATTACTTGATATTGCTCCTCATCTTAACAATAGAAATCTGCCAAGTATAGCTGGACGAGAGCATGGTTCTGAAAGCGGTTTCAAAGACAACTATGAAAGAGAATTATTGTATAAGTTGTTATTTGACATGAAGAATGATGTCACGGATATGAAGAAACTAATTTTCGAAATGATCCGTATGAACAACTTGAATGTCCCAGACAAACTTAGTAAGACAAGTTCATCAAGTTTCACAGATATGCCTTCTACAAAATTGGATGAGTATTTCGAAGAACGGCCGAAACCAGCTTCATATGACCCCATATATGACCAAGAAAACAATCAGCCTATTATTATCAGTAAAGGCACATATGACGAATCCGAAATTGTAGAAGAGAATTTATCTTTGGAAAAAATGGAGAAGGAGATGATTAAAAAAGCGTTGGACAAACACAATGGTCGTCGGAAAGATGCAGCAGAAGAACTGGGAATTTCGGAGAGGACCTTATATCGAAAAATAAAACAATACGAGATAGAAGCCTAAGAAAAAAGGGTTCTTTAGATACAAAATGAAAAGATCTACGTTTAATATGTACAATAGTTGCTCATGAGAATTTTGATATTGATCTGTACGCTCAGCTTTTTACAATCCTGTTATAGTTTCAGAGGTATTTCTATACCTGCCAACGTAGAAAGTTATAGTGTACCATTTATCGAGATGACAACACCTGATGCTCCTCCATCTATAAATACTTCCTTACAAGAAGAATTGATTTTAAGGATAAATCAAGAAAGTAGATTAATCAACGATGAAAACAATCCAGACATCATTTTAAAAACTACAATTACACGATATAATGTAGAAAGTGTAGGGGCTAATGCCCAAAATTCAGTAGATGCAAATCAACTTACAATTTCAGTGAAAGTGGTATACACTGATACAAAAAATGAGGATAACTCGTGGACCAAAAGTTTCTCAAATAATAGGCAGTTCCCTACTGGAACAAGTCTTTTGAGTGTTCAGGACCAATTAGTGAGTGAAATTTTCGTAGATTTAATTGACGATATTTTTAACCAAGCATTTACAAATTGGTAATATGGATGCCAAGCAATTTGTCAAGGTATTAAGCGATCCAAAAAAGATTGAACAAGTTCCAATTGTTGAACTAGAAAAATTGGTTCAACAGTTTCCTTTCAGTAAAAACATCCAATTATTATATCATAAGAAGCTTGCCTTTTTGGGTTCAACCCAAAACAAACAAGAGCTAGCTGTACTCTCCTTCCAACATCATCACCCTTATTTATTACATGCTTTCCTTTCCAACGAAAATGTAGAAGAAGAACATCAAGAAATCAATACCCTTTATCAATCTCTTTTTAATTCAATTGAAACAACAGTTGAAAATGATGACTCTCCTTCCATCCCTACTGAGTTGGAAGAGAGCATGATAGAGGCTCAGAAAATTGAAGAGAAAGACCAATCTTTAGGATTACACATTGTAAAAACAGATGAAGAGGAAGTAGATGCAATTGAAGAGGAGAAAAAAGAGCAGGTTAAAGAATTTGAAGAAGACCTTAGGGATATTCAAGAAGAGCTTGACCAGACACCTAAAAAAATTGCACTACAAACAGAAGAAGAAGAAGAAGAAGAAGAAGAAGAAAATTTTGTTGATGTTGAAGATGAACAACAAATAGCAGAAGAAAATGATACCATTAAGTTCATTTCTGTAGAACCTTTTCAGCCGTTGAAAAGAAAGAAAAAGAAGGACAAAAGAAAACAGAAAAAGAAGACTAAAGTCGATAAAAAAATCGGTAAAAAAGAAAAAAAGAAAACGATAAAAAAATCAAGACAGAAAGAAATTGAGGTCAAAAAGAAGAAGAAAAAAAGAAAGCAACCAAACATAAAGTCTGCGAAAAAAACGAACAAGCTACCACAAGAAGAGCTTATTAAAGAAACGCCTGAAGAGGCTACGAGTTATGTGGATTGGCTTACAAGATTAAAAAGCACGTCGGAGGTGATTCAGGAAAAAGCGAAAATGATAGCTGCAAAAAATCAAGGGACAAAAAAGAAAAAGAAAAAGAAAAAGAAAAAAAGTAAAAAACTACAAGAAAAGATCGATCAAAGTTTAGTTAGAAATACAGCGATTTACACGGAGACGCTTGCTATACTAATGGAAAAACAAGGACATTATAAGAAAGCAATTAAGATATATAAACAATTAATGCATAATAATCCAGAAAAAAGTGATTACTTTGCGGATCGTATACAGAAATTAAAATAATCATGCTGAATTTATTAGTTATCCTTATTGCTATTGTGTGTGTTCTCTTATCCCTTATCATTCTTATACAGAACCCAAAAGGTGGAGGAGTTGATTCAACATTTGGAGGACAGAGTGCGAATCAAATATTTGGTGCTGCTAAATCTACAGATTTTGTTGAGAAATTAACTTGGGGATTTGCAGGAGCGTTGTTTTTACTTTGTCTTTTATGTGTATTGGTCATTAATTACACTGGATAAAAGACATAAATTCACAGAAATAAAACAAAATATAAAAAGCCTTACAATGAATTGTAGGGCTTTTTTCATATGGCATAAGATACGCTTGACAGATTGACATATAAAAATTAAAATATGTCAGAAAACGGAACAACTTGAACGAACTATTGTAATAATGTCAGCTAATACTGCATTGGCACAATTTGTGACTAAAAGAAGATATATTTTTTATTTTACTAATTAAAAAAACATAAAGAATGAAACCTATAAACGATCGTGTAGTCGTAAAACCGGCATCAGCCGATGAAAAGACGGCAGGAGGTATAATAATCCCTGATACTGCAAAGGAAAAGCCTCAAAAAGGTGAAGTGATTGCTGTAGGTCCTGGAAAAGATGGAATAGCTCCTACTGTTAAGAAAGGAGATACTGTTCTATATGGTAAATATGCAGGACAAGAGCTCAATTACGAAGGAGTTGATTATTTAATTATGAGAGAAGATGATATACTCATCATTCTTTAATACATATTCATACGCTAAGTGATAGCGATTTTCTATTACATAACAATAAAACTATATAAAACATGGCTAAACAAATTAGCTTTAATTCAGAAGCCCGAGAAAAATTAAAATCGGGAATAGATCAATTAGCAAACGCAGTAAAAGTTACATTGGGACCAAAGGGTAGAAATGTAGTTATACAAAAAAGTTTCGGAGCTCCAGTTGTTACAAAAGATGGGGTATCTGTAGCAAAAGAAATAGAGCTTGAGGATCCTGTAGAAAACATGGGAGCTCAAATGGTAAAAGAGGTAGCTTCAAAAACTGCTGACATTGCAGGGGACGGAACTACTACTGCAACAGTATTAGCTCAATCGATGGTAACAGCAGGTATGAAAAATGTTACAAGTGGAGCTAATCCTATGGATTTAAAAAGAGGTATAGATAAAGCCACAAAAGTGGTTATACAAGATTTAAAATCGAGAAGTGAAATTATAGGAGATGATTTCGAAAAGATTCAGCAAGTGGGATCAATATCTGCTAACAACGATAATGAGATAGGTTCATTAATAGCGGATGCGATGAAAAGAGTAACCAAGGATGGTGTGATAACAGTAGAAGAGGCAAAAGGTACAGATACTTATGTTGATGAGGTATTGGGGATGCAATTTGATAGAGGATATTTATCTCCATACTTTGTAACGAATACGGAGGATATGACGACAGAGTATGAGAATCCATTGATTCTTATTCACGATAAGAAAATCAGTAATATGCAAGAAATTGTGCCTGTCTTAGAAAAAGCGGTAGGTGCAGGGAAGCCATTATTGATTATTGCAGAAGATATCGAATCACAAGCACTAGGAGTGTTAGTGGTTAACAGACTAAGAGCTCAATTAAAAGTTGTAGCTGTAAAAGCCCCTGGTTTTGGAGACAGAAGAAAGGCAATGTTACAAGATATCGCTATTCTTACAGGAGGAACAGTAATAAGCGAAGAGCAAGGCTATAAATTAGAAAATGTTGACTTGGACCATTTAGGTACATGTGAAAAAATCGTTATTGACAAAGACAATACGACTATCGTAAATGGTGCGGGTAATGAAAGTTCTATCGAATCTAGAATCAATCAAATAAAAGCACAGATTGAAACGACTACTTCGGATTACGACAGAGAGAAACTTCAAGAACGTTTAGCTAAATTAGCAGGTGGAGTTGCAGTTTTATATGTGGGAGCAGCGACAGAGGTAGAGATGAAAGAAAAGAAAGATCGAGTAGATGATGCTTTACATGCTACAAGAGCAGCAGTAGAAGAAGGGATAGTTGCAGGAGGAGGAGTGGCATTAGTACGATCAATTGAAGCTTTAGCCGATTTGACTGGAGAGAATGATGATGAGAATATAGGCATTCAAATCGTGAGAAAGGCTCTTGAATCTCCTATTCGATTAATTGCAGATAATGCAGGAGCTGAAGGTTCTGTAGTATTGAAAGAAGTATTAGCTGGAAAAGGTGACTTTGGATACAATGCGAGAACAGACGAATATGTTGATATGAAAAAAGCAGGAGTTATAGATCCTACAAAAGTTACGCGTATTGCATTGGAGAATGCAGCATCTATTGCAGGAATGGTATTAACAACAGAGTGTGTTATTAATGATATTCCAGAAGAAGAGCCAGCAGGACATCACCACCCTGGTGGAGGAATGCCTGGAATGATGTAACAGAAAGTGCATATTGAATAAGAATAAAGAGGTATTTCCATTAAGGGAATGCCTCTTTTTTTTGCTTACTTATCGTGAATTCCTGTTGATTTGTCAATCTTTAAAAAATATCTAACACATGTAAAATGACGAAAGTGTC
>JAHDGD010000287.1 GCA_020627825.1 Saprospiraceae bacterium | reverse complement strand
TTTTCCTTTATTTTCAGATGATACGACCAGTTGCCCATGTGTAGGATTGGGAAAAATAGTCACGTCAAAAGAAGTTTCGAAAGAAATGCTTGCAGGATCTATTGTAAAGTGATCAATCGCTATATAATTTGGAGTATTCATTCCAAAAGCACCAACGTCAGATGAGCTCAGTACGAATTGTATTTCATCATATGGCGTAGTAATATCAGATAAATTAATTTCTGTCCATTCCCTAATAATATAATCCATACTGTTGTCTTCGAATCGATAATCTGCCAAATAAAATGTTATAGAATCACCCGTTATCATTCCATCATTCAAAAAATGTAAGGTCAATAGAAAGAAATCGGGATCATCTCCACTTTCTCCTCCAAATTTTTTAGCGTAAGGATCTCCATTTTCCATACTGAGCGCAGCATACGTGGTGTTATTCACATAAAAACTTCCCATACTAGATATTGGCTCTTCAAAAAACACGCTATTATTCGAAAACAAATACCCCACTGCGTAAGTAGATGTACCTTCAGCTCCACCCCCAGATATAACACTATACTGATTTAAGAAGCCTTGAGTCTCGGTATCTGTCATTGTTGAAAGAGCAAATCCTGTAAAAGAGTTAAAATCAGCATTATAATCATTGGGTAGTGTTATATTATTCTCTTTAAATCCTTCCGAATTATCATTGATAAATGTATCTATTGGTAGATTTAAATATTCAAAACTAATCTGTCCAAAAACACTCCATGTGGCTAAAAAAGAAAATAGTGTAAATAAAAATTTCATTTAATTTAATTTGTACCCTAAGGTCAGTTGATAATGTCTTCCAGGCATTGGTCTAAACTCAATAACCTGATAAGAAGTATTTAATATATTTCGAATTGAAAAAGCAAGTTGGATATCTTGCTTTTTGATTTTAATATCTTGTTGAGCTTCAACATTAGCCAAAGCATATGCTGGTAGTGTAGCATTAATTCCGATAGCTTGGCTAAAATATTGATGGCTATAAGTAAAAGATGTGTTTTTATAACCAAGTTTTAAAGTTTGATTGAATTGATGAACAGGTGTATAAAATAATTGGTCTCCTTTTTTAACTGATGGAAAATCCAAATCCTGTTGATACGTAGATTTATTTAAAGCATAATGAATTTTATAAAAAATAGAAGTATTCGTATGTAATTGAATTGTTGTTGCATGCTTACACTCTATGCCTCTACTCCACACTTGATCAATATTAGTTGCTCGAACAAACCATTGATCTTCACCAAGAGTCCATAAAATCCAATTATCAATTGTTCTATTATAGATACTTATTCCTGATTCACTTTGAAAACCCTTTTTCTGAACTGTATATGTGATTGATCCTTCAGATGCCCAACCAATTTCCGGCTTCAAATTTTCATTCCCTCCAGGAGTCCAGTATAAATCATTTAATGTAGGATTACGATAAACACGGTTTCCTTTGAGCTGTGCACTACATTTTTTTCTTTTAAATGAAATACTAAATTCCGGAATAATTGGAACAAATTGTGTATCAATAAACTCTTGCCTTAACCGAGTATCAAAAATAAACGACCCTGTACTCCATTTTGCATTTCCAAACAAAGCCATTCTGAATTGGCGAGGTCTTCCTATGTAATTATTTGATTGAGCAACATGAAAGCTTTGATCTGTTCCCATAGTGAAAGATAAAGATGAGAAGATCTGTTTATAAACAATTCTATTCTCGATAGAATGAATGAGATTTCTATTGACCAATTGAACTTGATAGAATTGATTGTTGTTTATAAAATACCCTGAATTCCAATCAATTGTCCCGTTTTTAATTATCCTTTTTGCATTAAAATGAAATCTTTGATTTAGATCAATAGTAGCATCGTTTCCAGCTATTTGTCTAGTTGTATACGGTATGTTTCTATTCGCATAGCTCCCCCAATACTGCAATCGAAACACATTTTTACCTTTAGTATATTGTGAGTTTATCATCCCGTGATATTGCTGACCTTCTCCATTTTCAAGTTGACGAATTTCACCTCCATCAGTTGTATAGGGATACGTATTTTCTACATGTTGTACATTAAATTTGATGCTGGATTGAATATTGGTGCCAAATCTTACTTTAGCCGTATGATCATAATTATTAAACGAACCAATACGAGTTGATAAGCTGAATTTCTCCTTTGGTAACCCAGTAGAAAGATAAATTCCACCACCTATATTTCCACTTCCGAACACACTAGATTCACTTCCATAAACGACTGTTGTCTTTTCTATAAAGGAACCTGGAATAAGAGAAAGATCTAGTAGCCCAAGCATGTTATTGGTAATCGACAGATTGTTCCAATAGATTCCGGTTTGAGCTGCACTGCTTCCCCTCATAGAGATTGTAGACAAGTTGTGCGTATTATAGTTTTTAATGTAAATCGCTTCTTGATCCTGTAAAACTTGACTAAGATTCGTAAGGGTGTGTGAAGGTTCAATATCTTCGACATGGGCAGAGCTATGTAACTTGCTCTGAACATAGATGGTATCGATCGCTTGACCATCCATTTGGGCGAAAGCCCATAAAGAATATAGCCCTATGGCTATGCATAAGATAATTCGTTTCATTGTCGTTTCTTTTCACACCGAAAGTTGACAGTTGCAAAAAGCAGGTCTTCTGGCTTGTTCCGTTTTTATAACCTTCCCGCTTTACGCAGTGGTATTTTTATAAAAACACTTAAGGAACTTACAGCTGCGGGGACAGCTCCGGATTCTCACCGGATTCCGAGCTGATCGAAATCAGCAATACTTTTATACAGAGCAAAGGTAAGGAAATAATTAGGGTCGGGGCCCAAAA
>JAHDGD010000286.1 GCA_020627825.1 Saprospiraceae bacterium | reverse complement strand
TTTCATGATAGCCTCACTTTTAACTTCCAACGCGGTTAAATTTTCTTTAGCGTCTACCCAGAATCTTAACAAAAAGTCAATCGAGCTTCCACCGAAATCTGTGTAATAAAATTCAATTTGTTCACCGTTATTGGGAGGATATAATTTTTTTATCGTTTGAATAGCAAGTTCTTTAACATTCGATAAATCAGACTCATATGCTACTCCACAAGAAATCGTTGTGCGTATTCTGTTTGTCAGACCATAATTTTTAAATGGATTATCTAATATGAGTTTATTGGGAACAACCACAATGTTATTGTCTGACTCTTTTACTTTAGTATTTCGCAAATCAATTTCTACTACTTTTCCTGAAAATCCATTTGTTTCAATCCAATCACCAATATTTATTTCATTTTTAATTGCAATAAACAAACCTGAAAACGTATTGGACAAAGTACCTTGAAGTGCTAAACTGATTGCAAGACCTGCAACACCTGCTCCAGCTAAAAGGGATTTTAAAGTCCCATCAAGATTCAATATAGATAGGGCAAGTATCAGCCCAAGGATAATAGTTAATATAGAAACGACATTTGCAATAAGGCCTCTTATAGAAGGTTGTTTTATGATTTTCCTTAAATATTTATTCGCCATTCCTTGTAAATTTCTAGATAACCAATAGGCTATAACAAAAACCAACAGTGCGATTAAGAAATTAGGTAGATTTATAATAAGTGAGTCTACCCAACCTGATAATTTTTCTAATAATTTATTCCATGATGACTCTAATTGCTCTTCCATTTAATTACTTTGTTAGGTTGATATACTTTATTTACTAGTAATACCACATATAATTAAATTTTGTTCGGGATACACGGATCAAATTCAACAACTCGATAAGTAAGGTCTCCCACTAAAGATTATAGCTTTTTGGGGTTCACCCTAAAATAAAAATAAAGAGCCAATAACATATCAACAGTTGTGCAAAACACATCATATCCTCTAGGTAATGTAGAGCTAAAAAAAGGAAAAACGATATCCCATAGTCCATGTAGAACCAATCCAAAAACAATCAGATTGAAATTCTTTTTGTACCCATAATAAGCTAATAACAGAAAAAGGAACACACTTACAATAGATAATGTTAATGAGGGAAAATCATGCCAAGCAAAACCGATATAAATAAAGGAAATTCCAACCAAAGTTATTGCTCCTATCAATCGTTTATCGAGGGATTTGGCTATTTCAAGGAATAAGATGATAGCTACCGTCAGCATTATTCCAACAAAGAAATGATTCATATTTTTATGTGATCGTGTTTTATATTACCAATTGAATTATTGCCAGCAATTATCAGCACTTTGTTTTGTATTTTTTAAATATGGTAGAATATTGATCTTTGAATCTTAATAGAGTAATGTCTTTAAACCTAACTTTTGTAGTCTTTTTATCTATTTTCCCATTCGGATCATAATACCAAATCTTAACCTTTTTGTCGTTAACTTTAGCAATGCTACCTATTGTAAAAGTGGGTTCCAGTAGATCTTCACATTCTATGATAACATCAATATTTTTCTTTTGTAATCCTTTTAATATAGCAGCCCAATCAGTCAAATTTAATTTTGTCCTTTTCGGTTTTATTTTATTGAGCTGGTCTTCTGCTTTAAGAATTTTCTTTGTCGTTTTTTCGAAGGAACAACGTCTTATTGAATCAAAATGATTATTGGGAATGATAATTTCTCCATTAAATTTAAATTCATAAATTTCAGAAAGATGCAAATATGCTGACGTCACCTTGTGAATTATTCCATAAATGTTAGCCTCACCTTCCGTAACCGTTCTATATAATTTTACTACCTCACGGTTTTTAGCATACTTTCTGAGTAGCTTTTTAAACTTCTTTTTTTGCTTATCTTTCTTCATTTCAATCTTCACTCGCACCCCACATTTACTAACTCATCTATGGAATAAAAAGCATCTGTTTCAAGGTTATGCAAGATGTAGCTTTCTGAAGCATCAATTTCTATTATAACCTCTCGCATCAATCGATCCTTCTCTTTGGAAAATTCATATGATAAAAGAATTTCGGTATCGATCTCATTACCACCGCGATCCAGGTAAACCTTCTTTGTAGTAACCTTGCACCATACATAACAGGCAGCTGGATCAGGAGCTCGACAATTATCCATCTTTCTCTTTTCCCATTTCACTTCTCCTAGAGGCAAAATCGATGGCTCAATGTATTCCATTACTTGTATTTCATCAGTTTCCATTGAATGCACTATCTCGAAACTATGATAATTATACGATTTATCGTTTACAACATGGACATAACAAGATGCTGGGTTTTCACTGATCAAACTTATCCTGTTTTTAGTTTCTCGCCAATCTGCTATGAATTGATCCAATTGATAATTGAATAAAATAGATTCCTTTTGATGATCTGCATTTATCTGTTCTTCCAATTCGACTTTTTCGTCTTCCAAATACGCTATGTAAGATTGACATATTTCAATCGATAAAGGATATACATTTTTCGGTCCAACGTATATTTTATTAGTGATTTCTTCATCAATGAAGATTTGACCTGTAAGAATAGTATGCAAAAAAAAGGAAACACATATTAGCGGGATATATCTCTTCATTATATTACATGATTTATAATAAGGCACAATGTCTTCGTTTGATCCTCATTCCACATAAATTTATAAAATAAACAATGAAATAAGATAAATTCGCTAGCTATCTCATTTACTTATTTCATAAATATAACCAATATATGAAGCGAAAATCTAGCATTTTAATGCTAACGCTCTACAATTCCTTGCTTATGCTTTGCCTAGCTTTTCTTTGAAATTTCATTGT
>JAHDGD010000081.1 GCA_020627825.1 Saprospiraceae bacterium | reverse complement strand
GCTTTTGCGAATTACGTAGTACGTAGAATCAGCATAAAACCATCTAGATAAAATTGAAAAAAGATGTACTTCAGACTAAAAAATAATAGCGTTTTACTATTTGCATTTTATACCTTTTAAACGCTTAATTTAAATGGTATTAGAAGCTTGATATCGTCGCTAGGGTGTGAAAATATTACTATTCATACCCTACCGAACGATCAATATTTTAGTGGTTTCTGTTCGTAAATCTGAAACATCAAGGGTGTAGGTCGCAAACACCGTATATACTCCCGACGCCGCTTCTTGTCCGTTGTAATCTCTCCCATCCCATATTGCTGTTCCTCCATTTGCTGTCGTTTCAAAAACTAGCCTTCCTTGGGTATCTGTGATTTTTACGTTGGCATCACGAGCCAATCCTTGGATAGCAATAGGACCATTCCATTCCGGTCTTACAGGATTCGGATAGGTATATAAATTCGAACTGCTAAAAAATTGAGACGCTCCTGTTGCATCAATTCGTATAGATTGCACCCCTTTATTAGAAGCTATATATACTTCACCCAATTCAGCATCATATGCTAAATCAATAATGTTATTATCAAAAAGAAAGCTATTGTCTTTGGTATACCGTTCCACCTGTGTTTCACCATCGGGCGACTGTACATATATACCCGTAGAACTTCCTAGCCATTTCCGATTTGCTCCATCAACAACAATAGAAGTAATCGCTTCTGTCTGCAATAAAGGC
Source organism: Saprospiraceae bacterium (assembly GCA_020627825.1). Lineage (GTDB taxonomy): Bacteria > Bacteroidota > Bacteroidia > Chitinophagales > Saprospiraceae > JAHDFB01. The sequence goes on along the minus strand of JAHDGD010000081.1, from coordinate 17,115 downwards.
GCAGGTATACTGTCTTGTAAAACCTTCCTAATCGATCCAAAACACTCGGTTTCGAAAACATCGCCACACTCAAAAATCACAGGGCCGCTTTGGGTCCCAACCCAAATTTCACCATCCAAATCTACCGCTAAACTCAATATTCTATTGTTCGTAATTGCCGTATTAGAAGACTTCAAAATTTTAAACTCATCATCGGTAGGATCTGCTATTGTTCCTTGATGATCAAATACCAAAACACCTCCATTCGCGCCTCCTACCTGTATCCACACATTTCCAAAATCATCAAATACCAAAGCCCCTAAAGTCGTCGTACCATTAAAGGAAAAACTATGCCATATGCCCTCAGGCGTATAAACATGCAATGGTTCTTCAGCACTATAGTTTGTCACCCACATATTGCCATCTTCATCAAATTTTATATCCGACACCCGTTCAATCTCTTCGAATCCCAATGGCCCTAGGATAGGTGAATTGTCGCTATTGAATACCTGTCTCTGTCCAGTCTCATTATCGATTTCTAAGATACCGCCTGGAAAAGCTCCTGCATATAGTTTATCTTGGGTAGGGTGTGGTTCCACAACGACCATATTTATCATGCTATATTGCTTGATTTCCGACACCGTATTCCCATTATAATTCGTCCAATCCCTGTCCTTTCTTACAAAAAATCCGTCCCGATTATTATCAAACAAGAAATTTTCATTGATGCCTCCTGATGCTATATAAGGAGTCCCCTCTTTGACTCGAATTTCTTTCGCTTTAAATGAATACGGACTGTTCAAAAATAGATTGATGCAATTCGATTCATCCAGCACTCGGAAGCCATGCCAATTATCTGCAAAAACAACTTGCTTATTCCCTATTTCTATCACATCCCGTATGGAATTTCCACACCCCGTCAACTCGCTAAAATTCGATCCATCGTAAAACACAACTTTTGAATTCGAACTTCCGTTTTTAACAGACAGCACAAGATGATTTCCTTCCGCTGAAATGGATGCAATCTCGAAATCTTCTTCTGGAATATACAGGACTTGCCAGCTATCTTCCAACACATACAATTCGTTATCAACCACCGCATAGGTTTTATCCTTGTAAAACTCAACATCTGTTGCTTCATATAGTATTGAAAGTCCTACTGTATTATCTTGAAAAACCCAATTCGTAAAGTCACCTGGATTTTTTAACTCATCTTCATCATATCGATATAAGCCTTCCTCTGTTGCTGCAAAAATAGTAGAACCCTGTTGCGCTAATTCAAGCACATTCAATTCCATATTCGTTGTGTAATCAAAAAAGTAATCATCGGTCCGCTGAGCTATCACCCCAAATCTTGTTCCATATAACACTTGTCCATTGTCGGTGATGATCGCTTTATTGACTGTTTTATCTGGGTATGTAGGATTCTGAGAAAAATCTCCTACTGCTATAACTGTCCCATCTTCTTGTAAAAAATCAATCATCCCATTGTCGTAGACGATTACTAATTGCTCATTCTGATCATCATAAGCGACTTCTGTAATTCCTGTTTCACTCAAGCCTTCTATTTTCGAAATGTACGTTGGATTATACGTTTCTTTATCTATTTTAACAATAGAAAATTGAGTGGCATAATAGATGTTTTCACTTGACTGTGCTACCTCCATGACAATCTGTTGCGGAAGATGAGATTCCCACGCATAAAGTTCCTTGTTATACTGAGCATGAACAGTTGTGATAACCAATAGCAAAAAGAACAAAACAGATAGTTGGCGATCCATAATTTATACTTCTTTTAAAGGAAACGGATTAATCGTGTGACATGATATATGTAAAGCAAAAATATAAGCTAATTGTTTCCTGAAATACATAACGCAAATGTGTTCAAGAAATTATATGAATAAGACCATTTGATGGATGACCCTTTAGCCATTATCAACACTCGTCAACAATTGACGTATGATGATATCACTTTTTTGAATGAGGTTTCGTTTTTTCTCCCCTGGAGCATAAATAAAAGACAAGGCAAAAATTAATTGATCACTGTTTTTGTCCTTGATCAAATAGGCAATATAAGACCCACCCATAAACTTTTTCTTCGCTTCCCATATGCCTCTTATCTCCATAATGTAGCGGTTGTCTTCATCTCGAACATACTGGTAAGTAGGTAAATCCACATCATTGACCTGTATTTCATTATCCTCTATGTGTTTCGACCCGAAATCCTCGACTAAAGCAATAATAGAATCAACTGAAAACTGTTGTTCGGAAACATATGGGATGCTGCGGATCACAATATTTTCTATACTCTTATCCAATTGATCTTTTCGCAACCAGATCATGTTGTCGCGCATACTTTTTTTAGCAATCACAAAATCGCCAGGAATTTTAGATGAGACTTGCATCATTTCCATAATCGTATTCTGCGCAATTATATGCTCACCACTCGCATATGTATTCGCCTTGATTTGTTTTAAATCATGTTCGTAAATACGCTCTACTACATCGGGTAATTTTTGACGAATCACATCAATCAATTGAGATTCCGAAGGAGCAAACATATAGATAAGGATCTGTCCTTTTGCCCATTTATTCTTCCCCACAATTGAATTGAAAGATGGATCTTTCATTGCCTTGCGATATTTCTCTTCACCAATATCTTGAATCACCATTTGAGTCATAGGAGATTCTCGGTCAGCGAGATTGGCCAATATCAAGTATGTTCTATAGTGTTTAAATACAGTAGATTTCGTTATCTCATAATGATTAAAATGTCTCAAGTCGAGCATTGGCTCAGGTGTTGGCGTGATAGGAAATGCTCCTGTATAATAGAAGTCAAGCGTATCTCCTACAGCTCCGTCCCACATCTGTTGATTAGCCAAAACTGTTACTTCATTGACTTTCCCAAAAGCAGGAGGCATGGAATATTGACTAGACATCATGTCATCGGCACAGGACTGCAAGGTGAATAGAAGTACTGAAACGAATAGTATATATTGAAATAATTTCATAGATTTTGTTTCCTTTTTTTGGGCTTTAAGCCCAAAAATTAATTGTTTTTTCAATGCATGTAAAAGCAAAATTCGCCAATTTAATTGACCTTTTATAAGATTTCGCATTTTTATGTCATTCCTCATGATCAAAGATGAACAATGAAAGATTTTTGACGTATCGCTATCACGATTTAACACTTCATTTGAATAGATAAAGGAGGCAATTAAAACTGTAATAATTTTAGTATAGACTCTTTTTTTTCAACAATTTATCTTAGACTTGTAATGGAAACCTTATACAATTTAACTTGAAAACATGAATATTCGCAGAACGCTATACATTGTTATTCCTCTTTTGCTAATAGGATTAACCATCTATTATTTTACGGATATTGTAGCTTATATTTTAATTGCATGGGTGTTATCAATGATTGGTCAACCGATTATGAATTTCCTTACTGGAGTAAAGATTTACAAGTTTACTTTTGGTCGTACCTTTAGTGCCATTCTCACTTTATTGCTATTTATTATCGTATTCCTAGGAATGAGTATGATCTTCATACCATTGATAATAGAACAAGCGAATAACTTAGCTCAAGTGGAGTACGAAGCTATATTTTCTACCTTACGCGAACCACTAGAAACAGTTCAAGCAAAACTATCCGAGTGGGGATTTGCAGGAGATGGAATCACTTTTAATGATTTCAGCAGTACGCTAAGTGAATATTTCAAGCCTTCGATGATGACGAATGTCTTCAGTTCAATTTTTGGGATTGCAACGAATTTGATGATTGGGATCTTTTCGGTGGTCTTTATCACCTTCTTTTTCTTGCGAGAAGCTAACCTATTTAATAATCTGATTCTTGCTTTGGTGCCGAATGGCTATGAAGAGATTACCTTGAAGGTGATAGATGATATTACCTCTATGTTGCGAAGATATTTTGGTGGAGTTTTATTGCAAGTGACAATTATTACGACCATTGTTTCGATCGCACTTAGTTTACTGGGCATAAAAAATGCATTGTTGATTGGTTTCTTCGCTGCGTTAATCAATGTCATTCCATATGTAGGACCATTGATTGGTGCCATATTTGCTGCCTTTATCGTGGTATCTTCCAATGTAAATTCAGATTTTTATGAGGTTTTGATGCCGTTATTGATTAAGGTAGCATGCGTTTTTGCTGGAATGCAGATGGTCGACAATTTCATACTTCAACCGTTTATCTATTCAAAGAGTGTACAGGCACATCCGCTCGAGATCTTTATTCTCATTTTAGTGGCAGCGAAAATCGGTGGTATACTCGGAATGATTCTAGCTATTCCCATATATACTATTGCTCGTGTGATTGCTGCACAATTCCTCAGCCATTGGAAAATCGTACAGAAAATTACACGAAAAGAACCTGAAAATCTTGCCATACATGAACCATAATGTTCCCCTTACATTCCTTTTTGCATGTCTTTTTTTCTTTGGGCTTAAAGCCCAAAAATCCTCCGTTCAGTCTACAGTTGTAAATATTGAAAAGCAACCAATAGTGGGCGCTACCGTGTGGATTCCGCAGGATTCTACTGGGGTCACTACAGATAAAAATGGAAGGTTCAATATCGAAACTGAATCTGATTCTATTGTATTAAGTAGTTTTTCCTATCATAAAAAAATCATCTTTTCTCCATTCCCAGATACCATCTATTTGCATCGCATTCCTATTAAAGAAGTCCCTTTCATAGATCCTAGTATAAGTGGAATCGCCCCTGTTACCATTGTCGCCCCAAAATATCTTACCCCTCGAGCATTGACGACCATCTATAGATCTCAAGAAGTCGAATTGCCCACCTTAACGTTACAAGAAATGTACAATGAGATTCCGGGTGTATACATGCATGCAGGCGCATTAAATACCAACAGGATGACCATTCGTGGAATAGGATCTCGTTCTCCTTTTTCTACCCAAAAACTTAGAGCGTTTATTAATGATATTCCCATTACGAATGGAATAGGAGAAAGCAATCTAGAAGACATCAATCTTGGTATCATTGATCAATTTAGCATTATAAAAGGACCTGCTGCGCCAGAATATGGATCTGCTCTGGGCGGAACGATTTTGTATAAAACAGATCGAATAAGTAGATCACAAAATGAAGTGCGTGCTTTGCTAGAGGCTGGATCATTCGGGATGTTACGTGGTAACATCAATGCTAATTATACAGTAGGTAAAACCGTTTTCAGTTTAAATCAAGATTATATCTCTTCAGAAGGATATCGAGATCACAATCAAGTCAGACGATATAATGTATCAGCTTACAGCTCGACTGAATGGAAAGAACATGTATTGACCGTTTTCTTTAATCACACCAATTTACAGGGAGAAATACCTTCTTCTTTGAATCGTGAAGATTTCAATAATGAACCTACGGCAGCAGCTTTCAACTGGGAATCTAGTAATGGAAATGAACGATATAATCGTCAAATGCTAGGATTTAATCATACGAGGGAATTTAAAGAAAAATGGAGAACAAGCAGCAGTGTCTTTTTTAATAGATTTTCAAGTATGGAACGTAGGCCATTCAATACGGCAGAAGTTCTGTCCAATAATTTTGGAGGACGATTTCTATTGCGATATGGATTAAGTGACAATGGTATTCATGCTACTGGCGGAATTGAATATTTTCAGGATAATGAAGGAATCGATTTATTTGAAACCATCGATTCAGGTAAAGGAGAAAGCATAAGCTTAAATCAGGAAAGAAGGTGGATGTTCAATAATTTTATAGTTGCAAAAATACCGTATAGAGATTATCTGTTTGAAATTGGCGCATCAACCAATACCTTACTTTTTCGACTGATCAGCGATACTCAAAATAGTGTTTTTACATTTAATAAATTTTATTCCCCATTATTTCTGCCACATCTAGCATTGAGTTATCGTCCAGACTATGACAAACTATTTTACTTCAATGTATCACAAGGCTCTTCCGCACCTAGTTTGCAATCTTCTCAAGATCCGATTTCCTTTTTCGCAATTGACCTTCAACGAGAAGTAGGAATTAACACAGAAATAGGAAGTCGATTAAAATTTATGCGGTATCTAGAACTGGATGCTTCTGTGTATTCGTATTGGGTAAATAATCTTGTGATCTTGGAAAATATAGGGCCTGATATTTTTGAAGCTCGAAATGCAGGAAGAACTTGGCATCCTGGAATAGAATGTACTGTCCGAAACAGTTGGATACTAAAAAATAAACACTCCATACAAGTCAGAGCCTCGTATCAATACGCGCCACATCGTTTTATCAGATTTGCGAATAATACGTCTGAGGTAGATGGAAATATACTTCCTGGAAATCCTCAACAAAAAGCATTTGTAACGATTCGATATGTACATCCCTTTTTTACCACTTCCATTGAACAGCACTATGTAGGAAGGACATTTGCTAATGATGAAAACACGATTGAAGTAGCACCTTATTTGCTTTCCAATTTTAAAATAGAAAGCAAAGACATCATGCAGTTATTACAAAATGATGCTAGATTTTCTGTTCGAACTTTTTCCAGGGTGAATAATATATTCAATGCATCATATGCTTCCATGGTTGCTGTAAATCCTAGTAGTTTTGGAGGAAATCCCCCGCGATATCTATATCCTGGCTTACCAAGAAATTTTAATGTAGGACTCCAGATCGGTTTAAAATAACATATTAACCACCTGTTTTCCCTTAAGGAAAATTCGTTAAAGAAATTTTAAATATCAATTTTTTACGCTTGTAAGTGGGAATTATAAGAAAAAACGTTTTATACTTGTCCCATGAATTTTATTAAAATGAACATGATGTGTTGTTGTATGTGTAAGAAACCTTACGCAACAGGCAGCCTATGTTAAGTTTTTAAAATTTAAAAATATAATAGAAAGCCTTTGCGAATGCAAGGGCTTTTTTTTTGGTGCATAACAAACTAAAATGAAACGGTTTAAGAAAAATATGATGATGTGTTGTTGCTTTATGATGTGTAAAGCCAACCCTCCATTGTATTATACAAATTGATTCATTATACGATATTTTAATTCGAGTCCCTTTGATAATACATGTATCAAAGGGACTTTTTTTTTCACTACCCGAAAGGGAAAACAAGTAACAGATGAGCGCTTTACGTAATCAAACCAATGCACTTCATGTAGGACATGATACAACACAAACAGGAGGAACACGTGCAGTTCCTATTTATCAAACATCATCATACGTCTTCAATGACACGGATCATGCAGCGAATTTATTTGGCTTAAAAGAATTCGGTTTCATTTATACACGGTTGAACAATCCGACTAATGACATTCTTGAAAAAAGAATAGCAGCACTAGAAGGAGGAGTGGGTGCCGCCGTGTTCGCTTCAGGAACTTCTGCTATCTCAACTACTTTATTGACCTTACTGAAAGCAGGTGATCATATCGTGTCATCCAGCAGTTTGTACGGAGGAACATTTAATTTATTGAACACTACTTTACCAAGATTAGGCATCACCACAACTTTTGTAGATCCAGACCAACCTGCTAATTTCTTTGATGCCATTCAAGATTCGACACGAGCAATTTTCATTGAATCATTGGGAAATCCGAAGTTGGATGTCTTGGATATTGAAGAGATCGCAAAAGTAGCGAAGGCCAATAAAATTCCATTGATTGTGGACAATACGGTCGCAAGTCCTAGTTTGCTGAATCCCATAAAGTATGGCGCAAATATCGTAATCCATTCTTTAACAAAATTTATAGGTGGACAAGGAAGCTCACTAGGAGGAGTAGTTGTTGATGCAGGAACATTCGACTGGACCAGTGGTAAATTTCCCGAATTCACAGAGCCATCGAAAGGATATCACGGCTTAGTGTACTCAGAAGCACTAGGTGAAATTGCCTTTATTGTGAAGTTACGAATAGAAGGATTAAGAGATTTCGGAGGAGCATTAAGTCCATACAATACATTCCAAATTATACAGGGCCTGGAAACACTGGATTTACGAATAAAACAACATTCGAAGAATGCATTGGAATTAGCCAAATGGCTAGAACAACATGAAGATGTAGCATGGGTAAATTATCCAGGTTTGGAAAGTAGTCCATATTATGGCTTAAGCCAAAAGTATTTACCAGATGGTCAAAGTGGGATTGTGACTTTCGGATTGAAAGGAGGTTTTGAAAAAGCGAAAAGAGTGACAGATGCAACTGAGATATTTTCATTACTAGCAAACATAGGAGATACAAAATCACTGATTATTCATCCAGCTAGTACAACACATCAGCAATTAACTCCTGAAGAGCAGTTATCGGCAGGTGTAAGCGAAGACTTGATTCGCTTATCAGTAGGATTAGAGAATATAGAGGATTTGAAAAATGATTTAGCACAAGCCATCAAAGCGTAAAGATGAGTAGTTTACAGAAACACAGGTTATATAAATATGTTACCCTCCGAGATGTCCAGTACGAACACCTGGACATCTCGTATGAGGTCTTTGGACAAGAAGTACATACGGCTCCTATTCTTGTGGTATTTCATGCCTTAACAGGTAATTCGGATGTTGCAAGTGAAGAGAAAGGATGGTGGAAAGAACTAATTGGCAAAAATAGAGCGATAGATCTAAATCAGTTTACGGTCATTGCGTTTAATATAATAGGAAATGGATACGATGGAACGGTAATTGAAAACTATAAAGATTTTACAGCAAAGGACATGGCGATTCTCAGTTTTCACACCTTGAGAGCATTAGGCATTAAAAAGATCTATGGCGTGATAGGTGGGTCATTAGGAGGTGGAATCGCATGGGAATTAATAGCAGAGTTTCCCAAGTTTTCAACCTATCTTTTTGCCATTGCTTCGGACTGGAAAGCGACAGATTGGGTGTTGGGATTTTGTGGAACCCAGGAGCAGATTTTATTGAATTCGAAACGTCCATTAGCTGATGCTCGTCGCATGGCCATGTTGTTTTATCGTTCTCCTATATCCCTTGAAGGAAAGTTTCATAGGAAGAAACAAAATGAGCATCAGCATGCCGTTAATTCATGGTTAAATCATCATGGTAATAAATTAAAAAATCGGTTTACAATTGAAGCATATAAAATGATGAATCATCTTTTAGCTTCTGTTGACATAACAAAAGGAGCATATAAAGAAGAAGTCTTTCAAAACATTCAATCCATTATCGTTCAGGTTTCTATCTCGAGTGATGTGTTATATGTACCAGAAGAAAATGAAAAAACAGCGGCATTCTTGAATGAACTAGGGATTGAAAACTACCATTTTCAGGTACAGTCTGCGCATGGTCATGATGCCTTTTTGATGGAACATAATCAGATCGCTCAATTTCTTGAACCTTTTTTGGCATTGAATGCGGAGTATGTGTGATGTATGAACCTGAGTTCTGGATTAATTGCAAAAGCAAAAATCAAAGAAAACGTTTTATTCAAGGCTTTTTGTTGAAAAATGTGGCAAGCATCAAACGCAAATCATACAATCAATTGCAAGCTAGTAATCCTGAACTCAGGTTATTGGTTTTGAGGTTTTTGCAAATCTATAAATTCGACATAATGTAAGGTGTCAATAGCAGGTGGAATGTCTTGATGTTGATCCATCAAGATATGGTAACCTAGTTGATGAATGCTATCAATTTTTTGAACGTCTGGAAGATCGTAATAGGCTATAAAATCAGAATGAAACATAGCTTCTATGGGATATTTTGTGTTAAACAAAACGACCTTTTCGTGTTTGTTTTTATCATCGATTGCTCGAAGGTACTTTACCCATTCGAGGCTTCGCGGTTGAGAAGAAAAAGGTTTTACACGTTCGAATGTGTAGCTTAATGGCAGACCAATCAACGTGATGATTAGCAAAACTTTTATCCCTTTTGAAACACGAATCCGGTTTTCATTTAATTGATCGATAAAAGAAGCTACAATGATAAATAGCGCAGGAGCACAAAAAATAATATACCCTTGCATCTTAGTCGCTACAAAGGAAAAGAAAAGATACGGAATGAATACCCATGTAAGAAGGATCAGTTCATTATTGATCCATTGTCTCTTTTTTACATATTGATATACAAACCATAAGAGTGGAAGATAAATCAATTCTCCAAATAGAATCCGCATTCTATCCCAGTGATAATAGAAAGGATGCGCATGTTCTCCTATCCCTTCCAAAATATGCAACTTGTTGTAGTAATATTCCCAATTTGCTTCCACTGGAAACGCCTCCATGATATAGACTTGCCAAGGCATTATTAAGATAAAAACACCTAGCATAAAAAGTAGAGATCTATAGCTTAAATCAACAAATCGAATCTTCTTGTACGCGTAAATAGCCCATATAGGAAAGACTATAAGAGCAGGAAGCCACTTAGATAAAATTGCTGCTGATGTACATATAATCCCCAGCAGGAAAAAAGAAAGTCGTTTCTTTTCAACACTGTACAACAGAAAATACACCGCCAAACTAATAAAGCTCATAAAGAAGACATCAATGTGATCGGTCGCTACTCTTCCACCTGTCAATTCAATGATCAAGCCATTTATGGAGAAAAAGAAAGAAGCAATGATTCCTACTTTAGCATGATATAATAACTTGCCTATTTTATAGGTAGCTAATATTGATACTGTACTCAACACAATAGATGGCAATCTGAAAGCAATCACATGCTTTCCAAAAACAAATAGACTTGCAGCCATGGTATACAATGGAACAGGCTGCTTATGCACCCATATATGATTCGCTGTCCAATTGGTCACATCATAATCCAATAATGGAATCGTGTACAACATGGGTTTAAAAGGAAAATCTAAAAGATTCTTTGCAACTAATGCATGATAACGTTCATCCCATTCATGCAAGTAAAAGTCCAGCGACACAAAAACCCGCAATGCACAACCAACAAGAAGAATAAAAAATAGACTCCACGAAAATCGTTCTTTTACATAGGCACGAAAAGCAGCTAAAAAACAAAAGGCAACGATTAATATAAGAACGATTCCATCAATAGTTTCTATAATTGTCATTCAATGTATGTTATGGGATTGTAATGCTCCACGATAATAAGCACTTAATTGAATTCTAATGCTCAAATTGTTTCATACACTGCCAATATTTATCTTTGAATACGTCTATCTCATATTCAAATGAAACATTGTTTTTCATTTCCTGAAGAACCTGAATAGGTTTCATAAAATCTTTATTTGCATAGAATATTTCTCTTTTACCTAAACCTGTTTTTTGGGCTACATGTAGATATCCTTCTTTGTCGGGCAAGATATCTCGTACCCTATCTTCAAACTCATAATAAAGTTGAAGAGCATTTGGATTCGGCATGCCATTATTTTTCTTTTCGTCAAACTTTATGATGATGACTACAATCCAGGGGTGAGAAGCTTTTTTATCCCATTTTATAAGATCAGCATTGACAACACCAATGATGACTTTATCCTCAATCTCCCATTCAAGACTTGTATATTTTGATTCATCCGAGTGCAGAAAAGTACCATTATACTTTTCCTCAAATTCCTTTTCTCTCCAATTTATATAATCATTTAATTTGGATATTGGAATTAACTCTACTTCTTTTGGAGCAGAATGTTCGATGGAGATGCGATCTACTTGTGTTGCTTGTTTTATCTCACCCAAATAGTTCTCTACAAATATGAAAATACCGTTTACAATAAGACTAAACTCATTTTGATCATATCTTTCCTTGTACACTAATTTTATGGATATTTCATCTGGGTATAATGGATTGTTTTCTGGAAAGAAGTACACATTTTTATCTGTAAAAGACTTTGTACCCATTTGTATACCAAAATCAGGAGAATTAGAAGAAGGCTTAAATGCTGTAAATTTCCAATTCTGAAGTTTAGGTGCTGATTCAACAATTTTTTTAATGTGTGGAAAATTCAATAAATTGCCTTCAGCAGTTATAATCAATTCGGCTGTGTGGTCATTTAGCATGCCCGCTAGAATAAATATGCCTTCTTTTACTTGATTCAGTTTATTATAGACTGGATCTATAAATTCTGCCTCTATATTATTATGAACTTTAATTGCTTTAAAAAATTTTGACTCATGTTGTTCAAACCAATTCCAGAATTCATAAACGGTAATAGGTACAACCTGACTTGATTTGAAGTTCTCCTTCTTACCAAATAAGTTTTTAAGAAATTTCATTTTATGCTTTATTAATATAACGTGAATATAATACCAATTAAAATGGTATTAAGACAAAACCCATCTCCCCTCACAATAAAAATGAGCCCCTCAAATACCATTCAAGGAGCTCGTGTTAGTTAGTTGAAATAACTAATCTTCGCTAATGTAATTCTTTCGAATTACCCATATTCTTAGGCATTTAATACCGATGCCATTGTTTTTCCTATCTCCGCTGGAGACTTCACCACGTGAATTCCACATGACGCCATAATACGCATCTTCGCTTCCGCTGTATCGTTCTCACCACCAATGATCGCACCCGCGTGTCCCATTGTTCTACCTTTCGGTGCCGTCTGTCCTGCGATGAATCCTACAACAGGCTTCTTATTCCCAGTGCTCTTAATGTATTCTGATGCTAAAGCTTCGTAATTTCCTCCTATTTCTCCTATCATCACAATACCATCTGTCTCTGGATCTTCCATCAATAACTTAACCGCTTCTCTTGTAGGTGTCCCTACAATCGGATCTCCTCCTATCCCGATCGCCGTCGATATCCCTAGTCCAGCTTTTACAATCTGATCTGCCGCTTCGTAAGTCAACGTTCCACTTTTTGAAACAACGCCTATACGTCCTTTCTTAAATACAAATCCTGGCATGATACCCACTTTCGCTTCGTCTGGTGTTATTACTCCTGGACAATTCGGTCCCACTAAAGTAACATCTTTATCTTCAATGTACGCCTTTACCTTAACCATATCCTGCACAGCAATTCCTTCTGTGATACAGATGATCACTTTGATTCCCGCTGCAGCCGCTTCCATGATCGCATCCGGTGCAAAACGCGGAGGTACGAAAATGATCGATGTATTCGCTCCCGCTTTATCAACCGCCTCTGCTACAGTATTATAAACTGGTTTCCCAAGATGCTCTTGTCCCCCCTTTCCTGGAGTTACACCACCTACTACATTCGTTCCATACTCGATCATCTGACCTGCGTGAAAACTTCCTTCTTTTCCAGTAAATCCTTGAACTATTATCTTAGAATCTTTATTGACTAATACGCTCATTTTTTATTCTTCTTTTTTTATTACGACTATTTCTTCATTTGGTTTATGCATAAAATAGCGTTCCCGTGCGTACTTCTCTTTGTACCGTACAATGTGGTTCAATTGCTTTCTCGTTTCTTCAATCTTTTCGGAATAGCTCAACTGATCTTCATGCAGCTTATCTATTTTCTGATTCAAGTACCGATGTGAACTTACATTGTATTTATCAAAGATCAATACCCATACTAAAAAGGCTACCAATGCAATGGTATACTTGTTCAGCCACACTTTCGTGGACTTCCATTTTATTGCTTTTATTCGATCTCTGATATTCATATCCAAAAGTTAAACACATTAGCTTTTTTTATCAAGCGTAAGTTCTACATTATTAAATGAATATCAAAGATAGTGACTTTCTTGCTTTCAAGAAAATTTTATTCGTTTATCTCTTTTTATAAGCCAAAAATAGACTTACCTGGATAGATGCCTGAATCTCCCAGTTCCTCTTCTATTCTCAACAACTGATTGTATTTCGCGATCCGATCCGATCTACTCGCTGAACCCGTTTTAATCTGTCCCGTATTCAATGCCACAGCAAGATCTGCAATCGTTGTATCTTCTGTCTCCCCTGATCGGTGACTCATCACACTTGTAAACGCATTACGTGTCGCCATATTCACTGCATCGATCGTCTCGGTCAAACTACCTATTTGATTCACCTTAATTAAAATAGAGTTTGCTGACCCTTCTTCAATTCCTCTTGCCAAACGATTCGTGTTCGTTACAAATAAATCATCTCCTACTAATTGTACGCGATCTCCCAACTTAGCATTCAACGCTTTCCATCCATCCCAATCGTCCTCGTCTAGTCCATCTTCTATCGAAATAATCGGATACTTGTCTACCCAATTCTTCCAGTAATCCACCATCTCCGCGCTTGTCAACTTATCTCCTGTACTCTTATGGAAATGATATACTTTTTCTTTCGCATCATAAAACTCCGACGTTGCAGCATCCATCCCAATCATGATGTCCTCACCCGGTCTATACCCTGCACTTTCGATTGCCTTCAAAACGATTTTTACCGCCTCTTCATTGGACTTAATATTTGGGGCAAACCCTCCTTCATCTCCTACATTCGTAGAAAATCCTCCATCTTTCAATACTTTTTTCAAATGGTGAAAGGTCTCTACACCCATTCGCAATGCTTCCGAAAAATAATCAGCTCCTACTGGAATGATCATGAATTCTTGAAAATCAATGCTGTTATCAGCATGCGATCCACCGTTCAATATATTCATCATAGGAACAGGTAGAACATGTGCGTTCACACCTCCTATATAACGATATAAAGATTGTCCACTTACTTCAGCTGCCGCTTTAGCTGCTGCCAATGAAACTCCAAGTATTGCATTTGCCCCTAGCTTCGATTTATTGTCCGTACCATCAAGCTCAATCATCGCTTCGTCTATACGAATCTGATCCATTACATCCATTCCTATAAGAGCTTCTGCAATGGGACCATTTACATTTTCACACGCAGTCAATACTCCTTTCCCTAAAAATCGCCCTTTGTCACCATCTCGCAATTCAACCGCTTCGTATTTACCTGTTGAAGCTCCACTAGGAACCGCCGCTCGACCCACATGTCCACTTGTTGTTAAAATTTCCACTTCTACTGTGGGATTTCCTCTAGAATCAAGAATTTCTCTTGATCGTATATCGAGTATACTGCTCATAATTTGTGATTATTGTTTGTGATTTGATATGATTTCTATGAACTGATCGAATAGATACCTTGAATCGTGCGGTCCAGGATTCGCTTCCGGGTGATGTTGCACGGAAAAGCCTGGTTGCCCGATCAATTCTATTCCTTCGATGGTATCATCATTTAAGTTTTTGTGTGTCACTTTTATTTCATCACTCTTCGCTTCAAGCTCTTCTGAACTCACTGCGAATCCATGGTTCTGTGTCGTAATCTCACATTTTCCTGTATTCAGGTTGATCACCGGGTGATTCGCTCCTCTATGGCCATGGTGCATTTTATACGTTGACACTCCTTTCGCCAAAGACAAGATTTGATGACCTAGACAAATTCCAAAGATCGGTTTCTTCGTCTCTAGGATTTGCTTCGTCGTTTCGATGGCATAATCCATGCTAGATGGATCACCTGGGCCATTCGATAAGAAAAACCCATCAGGACCCCATGATTGTATCGTTTCGAAATCTGTCTTTGCAGGAAATACCTTAAGATAAGCTCCTCTTTCTGCTATACAGTTTAAGATGTTTCTTTTTGTCCCAAAGTCCAATACCGCAACTTTATGCTCTGCCTCTGGATTACCCAAGTAATACGGTTCCGTTGTGCTCACTTTACTTGCCAATTCCAGCCCATCCATACTAGGCGTCTCATCAAGAATTTTCTGCAAAGTTTCTACATCTTCGTGTTCACTGCTGATCACTGCATTCATCGCTCCTTTGTCCCGAATTCTCTTTACGATTTCTCGCGTATCAATATCGGAAATACACACCAAGCTTTCTTGCTCGAAGTACTCTTGTATCGATTGATCTGCCAAAGGTCTATGGTAATCAATCGTGAAATTTTTACAGATTAAACCCGCGATCTGCACCCCTTTACTTTCCGTATCACCTGCCTTCGTACCATAGTTTCCTATGTGCGCATTTGTAGTTACTAAAATCTGATTGTAATAAGAAGGATCAGTAAATACTTCTTGGTATCCCGTCATTCCTGTATTGAAACAGATCTCACCTGACGTTGTACTTTTGATACCGTATGCTTTTCCTTTGTAAACTGTGCCATCTTCTAGAAGTAGTGTGGCAGTATGGGTTCCTATGTGACTCACTTTCTCAAGATTTTTTAAAATTCCCACAAATATACTAAACACACCCGATTATAATAATCTTATTTCCCCTTTGTTTCGAGCTGATTTACGAGATGCGGAATCTCTGCTTTTAACTGGGCATATTGGTCTTGTATTTTGCTTTTAATTGATTTGTTCTCATTACTTAATGGATTAAATGGGCGATGGTTTTGCAATTTTCGCCATTTTTCAACTTTTTCCATGCGTGCTATTGTCGATGGATCGAAATGGCTTTCGCCAAATTTTTTCCATACATATTCAACAGCTTCTTCCGTGGGATGTACTCGATCTTTTTCGTAAAATCGATAGTCTCTTAAATCGTCCAATACAATTTCATAAGAAGGAAAGTAGGGCAATTCTAGTCCATGAATTGCAGCAATAAGATGCGCTTTCGACAACTGATTTTCTATAAATCCGTCTTTTAAATGGCGCACTGGCGAAACGGTAAATAGGAGGTTCTTGGCTTCCGCCAAAAGCTGAAGTTCTTTTAGATCCTTTTGGATCGCTTCGATGGATAAGCACTTTTTTTGGAAATTGTGAGCGGGTTGCTTGTGACAATTCGCAACGATTTCCCCTTCTTTTTCATAAACATGCGCTGTACCCAATGTGATAATACATACCGTAGTTTGTGCCCATATAGCGTCGAATTCTTTTTGGGCTCGAGCCCAAAAAATCTTAAAGCTTTCCTTATCCTTGGCTCTCATATCGTTGTGGAAATCATAGTGGCATATCATCCCATCTCGCTCTACGAATTTCGACTCATCAAACGGCTCTTTACCCAACAACAGTTTCAACATCTTAACAATGGAATGTGGATTATATAGTATCCCCGTAGGATTCGTCATCGAACCAAATCCAAAATAGCGAAATTTACGGTCCATATGTACAGCAAAACACGACCCCAATGAGAAGATCATATCCTGCATCGAAATACGGATAGGACTCGGTTCTACTTTAATTTCTGTCCGCCAATTCATAAAATGAAGCTTATCTCACCTCAAAAAAATAGCTTTTGCGCTAAAATTGATGTATTTCTACGTTAAATTA
>JAHDGD010000080.1 GCA_020627825.1 Saprospiraceae bacterium | reverse complement strand
TGCAGTATGAGTTGTTTAAACCTTAAATTTTAAATCTGTTTAAGCATTCATAAGCGCTCCTTTGTTATTTAAATCTTTCAAGCTTTTTATTTCATCAAGAATGTCCGAAAAGGACAAATTTAGTTCTACATAGTTTAATATTTTATATAAAATCAATCAGAAATTCTCATAACCATTAATTTCTGATTGATTGATATGGTCTTTGTGGTTTTTCTTAACCAAGTAAGTAATTTCGAAAAGATTGAATTCTTTAATCTCTGTTATTTAATAAATCTTCTCTATCTACAGCAGCTTTTAGTTGAATTAAATGCATGGGACCTCTTAGGTTGTAACATTGTTGCAAGTACTTTGGGTAAGATTTCCAGTTTAGAATAAGTGCACCTATTTTTATGTCACTAGTTTCTAATCGAAAAGAATAATACAAAATTATAGCTTCAAAAAATTTACTCAAATAGATTTTTCTAGTATTTTTATTTTAGTTTTTCTTTGGAGGCGTGCCTGATCCCACAGTCGATTCTCTAAACCAAACTTCCGTATAACAACCATTTTCATATTGTTTGGCAATATCACCTCCATACGTTTCTGCGCCCGCACACCAAACTATGTTTTTTTCTGGGTCTTTACCATTTGTTTGGTTGTAAGCACCCTGTTTGAAATAATTCAATTCTCCTTTATAAGCCTGAGGTTTTTCTGTTCCATCTTGTCCAATGGGAGCAAAGATTTTCATTACTTGTTTGGGTATTTTAGACGGATTTATATATTCAGATGAGATGAGATTTTTAGTAAAAGTTTTGGTTTCATGGCCCTCACTTTTGAAAGTGAGATACATAATGCCTTTGTACACATTTACTTCGTAAACAAACTCTTCACCTAGTGCTATTCCGTCTGAAGGTTCTGGAGGGTAGTCATTTTTACTGCTTCCTATTTCTGAAAAATCATGTCCCCAAACGGCGGTAGAATAATCCCATCTCTTGTCATTACTACCTTCCGTATTGATTTCGTAATTCCAAAAGACAGAGCCTTTATTGTGCCCAGGAAATTTTTTATAAAATATTTTAAGCGGTTCGTTTTCGTGTCCTTCTCCGCTATGAATTTGCCCAACTACTGTCGAAAATGAAGCAGCGACTCGAGCATCACCTGAGGTAGAAACTTGCATGACCTTACAAGCCCCTGTAAGTTTTCCTCCTTGTTCAGGAGTCCATTCATCTTTTTGATGTAATTCTGTACGTGTGTTGCTTGAGTTTTTAGAGGTAACTCCAGAATTTGGTGTTTTGTAAACGACCCAATGACGATTACCATCAATGATTGTATAAAAGAAATCTTTGTGTTCAAAATTCATAAGGTCTTCCACGTTTGTTCCATCTCCCATCAACATTTTAAACTTATCCATGAAAGGAATCACTTCACTAGGGAATACGGTTTTCTTACTCAATCCATCATTTGCTTTAAAGTATCCTGCATTCGAAATAGCATCGTCACTTTGAAAGATACTGGCCGATTTAAACCAAACTTCCGCGTAATTACCATCTGCATATTGCTTTTTTATATCCCCACCATGAGTTTCTGCACCAGAGCACCAAACTTTATTTACCACAGGATCTTTTCCATTGGTTTGGTTGTACGAGCCAAGTTTAAAAAAAAGTCCTTCTTTGGCATAAGCATTTTCTCGTTCAATTCCATCCTGTCCAATAGGTACGAATAATTTTTTGACTTGATTGGGCATATCAGCTTCCTTGGTATAGGAGGAGGACACGAGATTTTTAGTAAAAGTTTTGGTTTCATGGCCCTCACTTATAAATTTGAGATACATTATACCTTCTTTGACCTCTACTTCATAGGATAATTCTTCGCCTAACTCAATTCCGTCTTCAGGTTCTGGAGGATAATTATTTTTCTCGGTACCCACATCTGAAAAATCATATCCCCAAACAGGATAAGAATAATCCCATCTTCCCGAATTGTCATCGCCTGCTGTATTAATTTCATAATTCCAAAAAACAGAACCTTTCTTATGTCCTGGAAATTTTTTGTAGAATATCTTAAGTGGCTCGTTCTCATGACCATCTGCACTGTGAATTTGGCCAATGACTACAGAGAAAGTAGCAGCAACACGTGCGTCTCCTGTGTTGGCTACATTCATTACTTTTAATGTAGCCTTTAAATTAGCGGTAGACATTGGAGACCATTTTTTTAATTGAGCCAGTTCGGTTCTGGTGTTATTGGAGGTTCCATGGGTGTTGCCTGCATTAGGCGTTTTGAAAACTACCCAATTGTTTTTCCCATCATTTTTGGTAAAAAAGAAATCCTCATTTTCAAAATTAATAGCTTGTCCTGCATTTGATCCATCTCCTAAAATCAAGTTCCAATGATCAAAGAAAGAAATAATATCGCTAGGATAAATGGTTTTTTTAGTTTCTTCATTTTTCAAATTACTATCACCAGGACTTGAACAACTTTCTAGTAATAGACAAGCGATAAAAATTAGAAAAGATGTTATTAAAAGGCTAATTATTTTATTCATTTTTATTGATTTCAAAATTAAGCAAGAAAAGAATTGTATGTGAAATTTGGTTTTATAGAGCAACAAAATAAAAGTTTTAGTAGACAGAATACTATTTATTATCCAACCGTTCTACAGGGCAACTTTATTTTTTATTATCAATTATGCCAATAATGATTTTCTGAAATTTCGATTCTCCAAAACCACTTTTAGCTCTTAAATATGGAATCAAGGCAATAATTTATCCGCTTAAAAATATCCATTCTTTATTCTCAAATTTATATTCAAGCGCATTTCATTTTCAATGATAGTGTCTAATACTATTATTTAGTATCTCATAATAACTTACATCTATATAAATTAGTGGATGACTATTTTGCATTGATTATCAATTATTTGTGATATATGGCTGTGTTTTTTTAGCTAATGATTATGATACAAAAGTATATAAAAGTTTTTTTTATTCCCAAATTTAATTAACTTTGGTTAACCAATTATTGAAATACCAATTGATTGGTTAACCAAAGTTAACACTTATGCTAGATATATTCAGTGAAATAAAAGTTGAATCTCCGGTTGATAAAATCATTCGTCAGATTAGGACCTTAATTACAACTGGTGAGCTTAAATCTGGAGATAAATTACCTCCAGAAAGAAAGTTGTCTGAAAAATTTGGAGTAGGTCGTTATGTAGTTAGAGATGCGATCAAGAAACTTGAATTTTATGGTATAGTAAAAACTCAGCCTCAATCAGGTACTGTGATCGAAGGTTTAGGAATGGTCGCATTAGAAGGCCTTATTTCAGACGTGTTAAAAATTGAGGAAAACGACTTTGCTTCTTTGGTAGAGACAAGGATTTTATTAGAAATAGAATCAGCGGGAAAAGCTGCTGAGAGAAGAAGCGAGGAGGATATTGTGATTCTACAAAATGCGCTTAAGGCTTATGAGGATAAAATAATCCAAGAAGGCTCAGCGGTTGAGGAGGATCTTCTTTTTCACCTCAAAATAGCAGAAGCAAGTAGGAATACTGTTTTAAAATCGCTTATGTTGATCATTACTCCAGATATCGTTAAAAGTTTTACCAAACTGAAAGTTTGTAATGATGATAGTGCAAAGGAGATTATAGATCAACATCAACAAATTCTTGATCATATTATTGCTCAAAATCCTGAAGGCGCGCGTGAAGCTATGAAAAATCACCTCAAAGATATTTTAGAATTTAGTAAAAAAATGAAGTAAAAAGTTGCTATAATTCAAAGCAATCTATTAATCAACCTTTATATAATATTAACCTCAATACGAAAGCAAAACAATTGATCTAATGATATTTGATTTTTATCAAATTACATTGTTAGAATGGACCTTGTATGTATAAGGTATCCAAGAAAAACCCATGTTTTCGTATATCAAACCGTTAACTATGAAAATAATATTATTTAACCGGAAAAGACATCGAATACCAAGTATTTCGATGTGGTTATTCTTAGCCTTTTTTTGTTTTTCAAGTGTCTCTGCATATAGCTTAGGGAGCACAGATGAAGACAAACCTATCACTGGTAAAGTTGTAGGTGAAAATGGGGAAGCGCTCATTGGAGCAAACATTTCTAAATTAGGTACAGACGAAGGTGCCGTAACTGATATTGACGGCGTCTTTAGTATCGATGCCAAAGAAGGTGATGTGTTAGTAGTCACTTATCTTGGTTATCAACAAAAGTTAATTACTGTAGGGGCAGAAAGTTCTTACAACATTGTGCTTGCTGAAGATTCAGACCTTCTTAATGAAGTAGTCGTTATTGGATATGGTACACAGAAAAAATCGCACTCTACAGGCGCAGTTTCTAAAGTTGAAAATACCAACTTAGATCAAATTGCAGTTGCCAGAGTAGATGATGCCCTTATTGGACAAGTATCTGGGGTGAATGTCCAAGCTTCTTCCGCAGAAGCTGGAGCCGCTCCAACACTAACTATTCGAGGTGTCGGTTCGATTAATGCAGAATCTGGTCCTGCCGTTGTAGTGGATGGATTAGTAGTTGATCCTGACTTTCTTGGTAATTTGGACATGAATGATGTAGAGTCATTCGAAATTCTAAAAGATGCCGCATCTGCTGCAATTTACGGTAGTGAGGGATCTAATGGAGTAATCATGATCACCACAAAAAATGCAGAAGCAGGAAAGACCAAATTTAGCTACAACACATACGTTGGTTGGAAAAGTGCTTTTGGAAGTGATGAATATCGAAAAAGTGTAGCCGAATGGGCTGATAAAGAATTAGCCGAAACAGGCGAGCTCTCCAATACCACACTTTATGCTCAAGAAATTGTACGAGTTACAGGTATTGATCGAGACTGGCAAGATGTATTCTTCGATGGAGGAAACATGGCAAGCCACTCCTTCACTGCTAGAGGAGGATCTCAAAAAACAACTTTCTCCACGGCTCTAAGATTTTTGCATGATGAAGGCGTAGTGATTACAGATGATTACAAACTTTACTCTGGTAAATTAAAAATGAATACAGAGATTGTAGATGGTCTAAAATTTGGCGTTTCTGCCACACCTTCTTATTCGAAAAGAAGAGCATTACCAACCTCCATTCATAATCCTATTAGACAATCTCCTTGGCTACCTATTTATCACACAGAAGAAACATTGCAATTTTTAAATACTTCTGCTTATCCTGATGTAGGTGTAGGTGATTACTTCCTAGAAAATCACTTGCTAAACCTAGACTTTACAGGAGATGGTAGTACAAGTAGACCTCGAACATCGGGTGATATGAATCCATATGCCCAATATGTAGAAAGAGAACATTATGAGTATAAAACCAATGTACTAGGTTCTACTTTTTTAAGCTATGAAATCATTGATGGACTTACAGTAAAATCATCACTTGGTATTACCTTAGAAAATCGTAAGCGTACGAGATGGAACGGCACAAAACACCATGCTCAAGCAAGTAGAGCTTCCTACGAATTACAGAATAGAATCCGAACTCGGATCATTTCAGATAATACACTTTCTTATAATAAAGATATTAAGAATCATTCTATTGGTGGACTTCTTGGAGCTACTGTTCAGAAAAGAAGATCTGAAAATAGTGTAGTAGAAGGAACGGGTTATTCGAATGACTTACTTCCAAATTTACAAGGAGCGACTTCTGTTTCAGAATATGAAGAAGTTGCTGTGGAGAAAAATAAAATTGGATACTTCGCAAGAATCAACTATGCATTTGACAATAAGTATTTGTTTAATGCATCCTTTAGACGAGATGCGAGTTCGGTATTCGGTGTCGATTCAAAATGGGGTAACTTCCCAGCCGTTTCTGTTGGTTGGAATGTACACAATGAAAATTTCTTAGCGGACAATAAAATTTTGAGCCGATTAAAACTTCGAGTTAGTTACGGACTTACAGGAAATGAAAATTTCAATGTGGGAGATGACATTATTAACGCCTATCCATACTTAGCGTTATTGAACAATTCGAATGCCGTTACACAAGGTAATATTTCTGCTGGTGTAGTTGCTAGTAATATTGCCAATACCTTGTTGCAATGGGAGGCATCTAGAGAATTTAATCCTGGTATCGATTTCGGATTTTGGGATAATAGAATCACTGGATCATTTGATTACTACAATCGAACCAGTGATAAATTACTCCTAGAAAACCCTGTTTCTTATGTAACTGGTTTTAATGGAGGTATTGTAAACTTAGGCGAGGTAGCCAATCGAGGAATGGAACTTGAGCTAAGAACAAGAAACATGAATCGAAAAAATATTAAATGGAATACGATTCTGATTGCTACCACGAATAAAAATGAGTTGATCAGTTTTGGTGAGTCTGATGGTGCTTTACTTGAAGATGGATTTGGTAGAAACTCACAATGGATTAATTTAACAGGTAACCCCATTTCCTCTTTTTATGGATATGTAGTGGATAAAGAATTAGCAAATGAATATTGGGATTCTCCTTACATTCCTATTAATGGTGTTTCGGAAGATGTGATCGTTCGTGATTTAAATGGTGATGGTCTAATTACCGATGAGGATAAAACCATTCTTGGTGATCCATATCCAGATTTGATTTGGAGTATTACCAATGAGGTTTTTGTAGGAGATTTTGACTTTTCTTTTATGCTACAAGGTAGCCAAGGTGCAGAGGTGAAAAATATTGGAGACCAATATTTTGGAACACACTGGCAAGGTGATACGAATGATGCTCAAGAAGTAGTAGATGCTGGAATTATTACACACCCATCTTTCTTACAGCCAAGAGTTTTAACCAATGATGTAGTGCAAAGTGCAGGCTATTTCTCCTTGAGAAATATTAACCTTGGATACACATTGCCAAGTAATGTCCTTTCAAAAATAGGATTTGAAAGTATCCGAGTTTATGTGTCTGGACAAAACCTTGTTTATAAAACTTCAGATGCCTACAAAGGATTTAATCCTGAGTATATAGATACCAATAATAGCCCAAGAGCCTATGGATCTCAAAGAGCGGGTACGCCATTGTTTAGAACCGTTTCTATAGGTGCGAATGTTAATTTTTAATTTTAAAAAATCCAATAATGAAATATATCAAAAATAGTATTTTCATATTGATAATAGCGATGTCCCTTCTTTCTTGTAGTGAAAATGATTTTTTGAATCCACTACCTGAATCTGCTATTGTAACTGATGCATTTTTCAAAACAGATGCCGATGTCTTGGCAGGAGTTATGGGAATTTATGACGCTGTTCAAGGAGTCAATGAAAACACCAATACAAGTCTTGTTTCTTCTAATCGTGGAATTCAATTTGAATACATGTTATCCGAAATGAGAAGTGATAACACAAGAACTAAAACTCTAGAAGGGTCTAAGGCAGACTTCCATCGCTATATCGTTGATGCGAACAATGTGCAATCAGAAGATTATTATGCTTCTATGTACGATATTATTTTCAGAGCTAATAATGTGATGAATTTTATCGACGTTGCAGATGCTGCAAATCAACCACGTTACATGGGAGAAGCTAAATTCTTAAGAGCCTTTGCTTATTTCAAATTAGTGCGATTGTATGGAGCGGTACCTTTAGTTACTTCCGTAGTAGGACCATTAGAAAATGAATTACTTTTTTCGCGCGTTTCAGAAGCGCAAATTTATGAGCAAATTGTTTCTGATTTAACAGACGCAATTGGGAGTTTAGATAATACCTTCAAATCTCGAGCATCACAAGCTGCGGCACAAGGTCTATTGGCCAAAGTTTACTTATCTCAGCCTACACCAAATCATGGAGGTGCTAAGCAATTATGTGAAGATATCGTAAACGGTGGCGAGTATAGCTTAGAGCCAGATTTCTATGATGTTTTTTACAGCGAATTAAATAACGAAATCTTGTTTGCTGTCCAATATGAAACTGGAAATACATTGGAAAGTCAAAGTTTCTCTTCTGAATTTACTGCTGAATTTCGTCAAGGAAGAGAGGATGGTCATAACATTTTGAATGAAAATTTAATCGCTGATTTTGCCGCTTATGGTGGAAATAGAACGTCTGTATCTTATGTAACTTTTGGAACCTCAAATGAGGTCACTAAATTTTTACCGGATGGTTCGGATGTAACAACTACTCCACCTACCTATGGATCAAGTCCTCGTGATGCAGGTAATGATTGGATTGTTTTGAGATATGCAGATGTATTATTAATGCACGCAGAAGCTATCATGGCCGGAGCATCAGAAACTACAAACTCTGCTGCGATTGATTCGTACATGGCAGTCAGAGAAAGAGCAGGTTTTGATCCAGTAGCAGATCGACCTTCTGTCCTTACTAAAGAAAATTTACTTGTAGAAAGACGAGTAGAATTGGCTTTTGAAAATCAACGTTTTTATGATTTGTTGAGATTCGGTGTCGCTGATGCAGTCTTAGGTGCACATGCAACTGAAATGGGATATACTGGTTATAACGCTCGAAAATTATTGTTGCCAATTCCTGCAAGAGAAATTAATCTAAGCGCAGGTCTACTTGAACAAAACCCTGGTTATTAAAAAATAAATATTTTAAATCATGAATACAAAAACAATAAATTTCCAAAACGCAACTAAGTGGTGTTTTTTTATGCTTGCCACTTGTGTTTTCTTGAGTTGTGAAAAAACATTCGAATACGAATTGCCTGAGTCTGGTTCTATTGAAGACACAGTGCTGCCAACTGCAGATTTTTCTTATATCCCCGATGCAAATGATTTTACTACTATTGAATTTACTGACCTGTCTTTTCAGGCTACCCGATACCAATGGGATTTTGGTGGAGGTGCTACTTCTACAGAACAAGACCCTATCCATACCTTTACAGGAGGTGAAGGAACTTACCCAGTAACGCTTACTGTGAGCGATGAAAATGGTGCCTCAGACGCTATTACCATTAATGTAGAAGTCGTCGATTTATTCGTTCCGATTTCTCCAGATATTTTAAATGGAGATTTTACTAATGGCCAAGACGATTGGAAATTTTCTTCCTTTACAGGTGGAACTACCAGTCCTTTTAACTCCAGTAGTGATGGATCTTGGTTGAACTATGATGGTTCTGATAATGGCTCTAAAACGGCAGGTGCAAAATGGACGATGTCTACTTCGGCTGGACCTTATCTAAGTGCGAATACGAGATATGCATACCAAGCACTGGTCGTTTCTCCAAACACTGAATATATTCTAGAATATGAATATGCAATTAAAGATGATGGAACTATCGTCGCTGGAGGAAATCGTATCATCGCGGGTATTTTAGATGGACACTTTGATGATGGAGTCGATGGAGTGGCTAGTTTCGATGCGGGACCACTGGTAAGCCATATAGGATTGGAGGATCTTGGAAAAGGAAATTTTACTACCGTCGAAGAAGAATTTACTTCTAATGCAAGTGGTGAAATCTCCATCCTAATTTTCGGAATCACCGATGTTGATGGCTATGTAGATAATGTAAAAGTTTATCCAAAACCATAAAAAAGACGAAGTAAGTCGCAGAAGTGTTTTGCTAATAAATGAAAAAACATGTTTGACACTTTGATATGCGAAATCCATTGTGAGTAGCTTTTATCATAAGCCATAAGCTAAACCAAACACTAGAGAGACAAAAGAATTTCACTTAATAGAGATTCGTTTCTGTGACTTACTTTAATCTATTCATTTCGCTAATGAACATTAAAAACTGGATTGGAATAATACTGATTTTTACTACACTCGCTTGTAGTATGAAAAAGGAGTCGCTTGCTCCAAATATGGTAAACCATAATGAACCAGGAAGTGGAAATGAGCCTATTGAAGAAGGTGTTGACTATTTCTTACCCAATATCGATTTAAATAATTGGAAGGTTACCTTGCCTATTGGAAATCCGACGGAAGTCATACCTCCAGAGATTTTGGACTATGGAAATAATGATCTCTTAAAACCATTCATGTATAATGATTCTACCGATGGATCCTTAGTTTTTTATACCTATCCAAGTGCGAGTACACCAAATTCTTCTTATTCTCGGACAGAATTAAGAGAACAATTGGAACCAGGAAATAATAACGTAAATTGGACCTTTGCAGATGGGGCAAACATGAAAGGAAGATTAGCGGTTGATGAGATTAGTAAAGATAGCAACAACGAATTTCATAGGGTAATTATCATGCAAATTCATGGAAGATTGACTAATGACCAAAGGGATTTAATTGGTCAATCAGATAACAATGCTCCGCCAGTTTTAAAGATTTATTGGAAGGATCGAAAAGTCCGAGTCCATAGAAAAATTTTGAAAAATGTCAATGTGAATGACCTTGATATTCTTTCTACCAATGCATGGACTGATGAAGCCATTTGGTTCAGTCAAACTGTTGGATTTGAGCCATTTGATTTGGAAATAAAAGTTTCTGATAATAGAATGGAAGTGATCTTAAATGATAATGAATCAATGGTGTTTGATGATATACATGTTCAAAGGTGGCATGTGTTTAAGAATTATTTTAAGGCAGGTAATTATTTAATAACCTCTGATAAAAATGCCTTTGCAAGAGTGAAATATTATGATCTTACAGTCACTCACTAAGAATACTGATTTTTTATAAGCTCCACGGAGCTTCTTTCAATTATATACACAAAAACTAAATGTTATGGGTTTTCACGAAGATCTTAAACCAACTAAAGAATACTTCATTGGAGAAGAAACTCCTTGGGAAGAAGTAGGCTCAGGTTTAAAAAGACAAATAATGGGATACGATGGGAAAATTATGCTTGTCAAAGTAAAATTTGAAAAAGGGGCTGTTGGAGAAATGCATAAGCATTATCATTCTCAAGTAACCTATGTGGAAAGTGGGGAATTTGAAATGACTATTGGAGAGGAAGTCAGAACCTTAAAAGGAGGAGACTCTTTTTATATCCCTATAAAAATGATGCATGGTTGTGTATGTACAAAACCAGGTGTTTTAATCGATGTCTTTAGCCCCGCTAGAGAAGATTTTTTAGGTCAAGAAATGTTTGATTTATAATGATGAAATCAAAAAGTATTAGTGGACTTCGATGGTGGGTTATTGCACTGATTGCAATTGCAACCATTATTAATTATATTGATAGAACCTCATTTAATATTCTTTGGCCGGATATCTTCAAAGAACTTTATCCAGAAAAAGATTTAGATGGGCATAAAAAAATATATACCTACATCTCCATTACCTTTTTATTATCCTATGCTTTTGGTCAAGCTATTTTTGGGAAAATTTTTGATTGGATTGGCACAAGACTTGGATTTGCTTTGTCGATCAGTGTGTGGTCAATCGCTACGGTCTTTCATGCATTCGCTAGAGGGGTCGTAAGTTTTGGTATCTTTCGATCCATTCTTGGAATTGCGGAAGCAGGTAACTGGCCTGGAGCCGCGAAAGGTAATGCCGAATGGTTTCCCACTAAAGAAAGAGCTTTTGCTCAAGGGATATTTAACTCAGGTGCTGCTATAGGAGGAATGATTGCCTTTCCGATCATTTCATTGATGTCAGTATATTTAGACTGGCAATGGATATTTGTAGCGATTGGACTACTTGGTTTTTTGTGGTTAATACCTTGGATGTATTTAGTGAAATCTCCTCCCAAAGAACATCCGTGGATAACTGAAGAAGAGCGAAACTATATCCTGTCTGGCCAAGAAAATCAAGACATCAATGATGATGGAACCTATGATGAAGGTTATAATCCAAGTACAGAAGAACTTTTAAAACATAAAGAAAGTTGGGGAATAATTTTAGCTTCAGCAGCGATTGATCCTATTTGGTGGTTGTTTGTATTTTGGATTCCTGGGTATCTCATGGAAGTGTATGGAATGGACGTGAAATCTGTGGGTATTTATGCTTGGGTACCTTATGTAGGCGCAATGGTTGGGGCTTGGTTTGGTGGATTATTAGCACAAAATAGATTGAAAGCGGGTTGGAATGTCAATCGCACCCGAAAAACGATTATCATCCTCGGTTGTGTGATTATGTTACCTGCATTATTAGCTTTGGCTAACCCAGGAGGTCCAGTTGCAGCAGTATTAATTATGGCAGTGATCCTATTTGGATTTCAAACCTCCATCGGAAATATTCAGACTTTACCAAGTGATTATTTTAGTGGCAAAACAGTAGGAACATTGGCTGGTTTTGCTGGAATGGCTGCCAAACTTACTGGGGGATTTCTACTTTATTTCATACCTTGGCTTACCCTAGGAGGAAATTACTTCCCCGCATTTGCCATTGGGGCTGGATTGGCTTTATTTGTAATCATTGCACTACTGTTGTTTTGCCCAGATATTAAACCATTAAAGCCAGAAGGATTTAGATAACATATTTTATTAAGCATTATTTAAGACATCAATTTTATGAAATTACAAGGAAAAATAGCGATCATCACTGGAGCAACTAGTGGAATTGGATATGAAGTTGCAAAACATCTTGCTATGCATGGATGTACCGTAATTTTAAACGGAAGAAACGAAGAAAAGGGAGCTGCTATAGTAAAAGAGCTGATGGACCAAGGACTTAAAGCGGAATACTATGGTTTTGACGTAACTAAGGAAAGTGAAGTGACTGAGAATATTAATGCCATTGGAGAAAAATATGGAAAAATTGATGTCCTCATAAACAATGCAGGAGGATTAGGTGGTCGGTCTAGATTTGAAAGTATGACCACAGAATTTTATCGATCTGTCCTTGCACTTAACCTAGACTCAGTATTTTTTGCTTCCAGAGCCGCGATTCCTTATCTAAAAAAAGGGAGCGATCCAACCATTATTAACTTCACCTCCAACGCAGCTTGGAATGCAGGAGGACCTGGTGCAGGAATGTATGGAACCTCCAAAGCCGGAGTACACACCATTACCCGAGCTTTGGCAAAAGATTTAGCGGAATACGGTATTCGTGTAAACGCCGTTTCTCCTGGAACTATCGACACGCCTTTCCATTCCCAAATAAAATCTACAAAACCTGAGGTATTCGCTTCATGGAAAAATAATATCATGTTGGGTAGATTAGGACAACCAGAAGATGTCGCTTCTGTGGTCGCTTTTTTGGCAAGCGCAGAGGCAAGCTTCATTACCGCAGAAACTATCCAAATTGGAGGTGGACAAGCATTGGGTATTTAATGGCCTTACAAATTATTTAAGATGAAAAAAGTAATAACATTCGGAGAAATTATGTTGCGATTAAGTCCTCCAGGATTTAAACGATTTTCGCAAGCTAATAGATTTGATGTGATCTATGGAGGAGGAGAAAGCAATGTAGCTGTTTCTTTAGCAAATTATGGATTAAACACTTACTTTGTGACTCGTTTGCCCAATAATGATTTAGGTGAATGCGCCTTGATGGAAATGAGAAAACGAAACGTAGGTACTAAATACATCGTCAGAGGAGGAGAACGTCTGGGAATTTATTTTTTAGAAACAGGAGCCGTTAGTCGAGGAAGTAAAGTGGTCTATGATCGGGCACATTCTGGAATGTCTTCCATAGAAAAAGGAATGATCGACTGGGAACAAGTTTTCGATGGAGCACATTGGTTTCATTGGACTGGAATTACCCCAGCGATCTCTCAAGGTGCAGCGGATGTCTGCCTAGAAGCAATTCAAGTGGCCAATAAATTAGGTGTCACCGTATCCACCGATCTCAATTATAGGAAAAAACTATGGAAGTATGGAAAATCTCCCATGGATATAATGCCAGAATTAGTCGAAGGATGTGATATTATTTTAGGGAATGAAGAAGATGCCGAAAAACACTTTGGTTTACACCCCGAGGGAGTCGATGTAACTCATGGTGCCTCGGTGGATGGGAAAGCCTATCTTTCTGTCTTAAAACAATTAATGGATATGTTTCCAAGAGCTAAAAAAGTGATTACTACCTTACGTGGTTCTATCTCTGCATCTCACAATACTTGGTCTGGTGTGCTCTATGATGGGAAAACTTTATTTGAGGCACCTGAGTATAATATCACCGATATCGTAGATCGAGTAGGTGGTGGTGATAGCTTTATGGCGGGGTTAATCTATGGATTAATTACCTATGAAGGTGATGATCAAAAAGCCCTCAACTTTGCTGTAGCTGCTTCTTGTTTGAAACATACTATAAAAGGCGATGCGAATTTGGTAACTATCCAAGAAGTCGAAAAATTAATGAGTGGAGATGCAAGCGGTCGAGTCAGTCGATAAATAATTGTTTAGATAGGCAACTTTTCTAAAAAATAAAGAGATACATTACTCGTTCGCTTTTTAAACCACCATTTAAAATACCATTAATAATTAACTATAAAATTTTCATTTAGCTTTGGGACGTTTTACTAGAATAGAAGTGATAAATCAAATGGTAGAAACAGGACTGGTTCCTTTGTTCTTCCACCAAAATATAGAAGTTGCTAAAAAAGTAACGAAAGCCTGTTATGACGGAGGCGCGCGATTATTGGAGTTTACCAATAGAGGTGATTTTGCACATGAAGTCTTTAGCGAATTATCTAAATATTGTAATGAAGAATTACCTAACATGATTATCGGTGTAGGCTCTGTAACCGATGCTGCTTCTGCTTCATTATACATGGCATTGGGGGCTAATTTTGTTGTGACCCCTGTCCTAAGAGAAGACATAGCAATGGTCTGTAATCGAAGAAAAGTACTTTGGTCCGCAGGTTGTGGCTCACTTACAGAAATTTGTAGAGCAGAAGAATTAGGCTGTGAGATTATTAAATTATTTCCTGGAGGAATTTATGGGCCTGGCTTTATCAAAGCCATCAAAGGACCACAACCTTGGACAAGTATTATGCCTACTGGAGGGGTTTCACCAACAGAAGAAAATTTAAAGGGATGGTTCAACGCGGGGGCTACTTGTGTGGGAATGGGATCCAAATTGATTATAAAAGAAATGGTCGCAAAAGCTGACTATGAGGGCGTCAAATCTAATTGTGAACATGCTCTAAAAATTATTCAAAACATTAAACCCTAGGCAACATTTTCTTTTAAAAAATGGAGTAGCATCCTTTTCTAAAATTGCATTCAATGAAAATATTAGAAAAAATATTCATAGGGATTATCTTTAGTCTTGTATGGTCATCCTCTTTGAATGCAGAGATTTTTTTCGTAAGCTCACAACAAGAATTTGATGAGGCTCATTTTAATGCAAACTTAAATGACTCCATTATTTGGGCTGCGGGCACCTTCTCCGATATCTTTATGGAAATAGAAAAAGATCATCTCTTTATCGCCGCATCTACTCTTGGGGGGACCATCTTTACAGGGAATTCAAGAGTAGATATTACGGGTGATTATATCATCTTACAAGGCTTTCAATTTTTAAATGGTAATATTGGGACAAAAGATGTAATCAATACAAGGGGAAGCTATAATAAATTTACCCAAATAAATATCCGAGCATATACTAGCTATAAATATTTAAGAGTTCGAGAAGAAAGCCAATATGCCGAAATTACCTTCTGTAATTTTGAAAATAGACTTAACCTTGATGACCAAAATATCCTTTCCATATTAGTGGATCCTGTAAATCCAGGTTATCATAAAATCCAATATTGTTCCTTTAAAAATTTTGAAGGGATTGGTAATGATATGGGCATTGAACCAATTAGAATTGGACTTAGCACGCAAGCAGATCATATTAGCAGAACCTTAGTCGAATATTGTTACTTTTCTAAATGCGATGGCGATGGCGAACTCATATCAAGTAAAGCTAGTCAAAATGTATATAGATACAATACCTTTGAGAATAATCCCAAAGCAGAACTCGTGCTTCGACATGGATCAGAAGCCATTGTATATGGCAACTTTTTCCTAAACGGAAAAGGTGGTGTGAGGGTGAGGGAAGGGCAAAATCATTATATCTATAACAACTATTTTTATGAGTTAGATGATCGGACTATCTACCTTCAAAATGAAGATTCAGATCCTTTAGAGAATATCAATATTGCCTTTAATACCATAGTGAGTTGCTCCGAAGTAATTCTAGGTGGAATCGGAATTGATAAACCTACCAATGTGACCTTTGCAAACAATATTTTTGCGGAGCCAGATAATGATCTTTTCGAAGAAGCGACAGGAACCGAAACATGGATTGGTAATATTTTTTTTGGTAACCTAGGGATCACCACACCTTCTAGTGGCTTGACCAACCAAAATCCAATGTTGATACAAAATAGTGAAGGTTTCTTTGAATTGTCCACAAGTAGTCCTGCCATTGATGCCGCTCAAGTGGGTTATGATCTACTACCACAATTTCCTGGAATGTATACGGTAGATACGGAAATTACTTCTGATATAATGAAAGAAAATCGACCTGAAATAATATCTGAAAAAGATTTAGGATGTAGTGAATTTCCGCATATCTCATTAGTCCAACCAATTGCCACCGAAGAAAATACTGGACCATATTATAATACATCTACAATTACTTCTGTTCAAAATACGATTCCAGTAACAGCCTCCTTAAAGCTTAGCCCCAATCCCGTTTCTTCACAGCTTCGGGTCACTATGAATATCGAAGAAAAAGGAAATCTGTTGATGGAAATTTTCAATATTAAAGGACAAAAGGTAGCGGATTTTTCTAAGAAAAATATTCGCCCAGGTAAAGTGACCTTTTCAAAAAATCTTTGTCAATTGGTAAATGGGTTTTATACCATTCAAACCACTCAACGGAATTCCCAAGGGAAAATAATAAGTATTCAAACAGCAAAGTTTATTAAGAATAAATAGCCAAAAAAATCCCAGAGATATATTTTTATATCTCTGGGACTTTTTTTACCAAAAATGAGTGTAAAACCTGCTTTTAATTTTGAGGATAAAATGCATTTCCACAAATCTCCATAATGGTTACTTCACAACTCCCATCCACCGAAGTCATTCGATATCCTTTTAATTGGATGTCTTGTCCTGGAGAAATGGCAGCATAGACATAAGTGTTTCCTCCTGCGCCGAGCATTCCAGTAACACCCGCATCATAATACACCGGAGTAATTTGGGAAACCGTAAATCGCTCGTCTTTAAATCCAGTATATCCCATCGATTGCCAGAGTTTGTCTAACTCCGTTGCATTGCCTTTTTCATTGGCTGTATAGGCTCGGTGCAAATGCTCAAAAACTTCTTGAGTAGTCGAATAATTTACGAGTGTTCCAAACTGAGGATTTGTACCTAATCTTGGAAGATTAATCGGACGTGCACCTGCTGGGACATTAAATACTCGATGACTACCACAAGCCACGCCAGGTATAGCTCCTTGGGGTTCAATACAAGTCGTTTGACAATTTCTTATACTAATTAAATCCACCACACGGGCATTTAGCCCAGCATTTTTGGCTTGGGAAAGTATGCTTTCTGCCGCTTCGGCAGTATCAAATTTTCCTACATAATAGCGATGAAATCCATTATGATCCATTTCAGTAAATACCCCACTAAATCCTTTGAAATAGGAGGAAGGAGAAACGGTCTGTTCAAAAGCGCCTAATTGTACGGAATATTGTTGAGCATTAATTGAAAACGTGCATAAGAGTAGCACATAGAAAAACGCAAAAGGGGTTTTCATATTGATAAATTTAGGGTGATAAAATGTTAAGTAATATAAGTGATTTTTTACATATTGCAAAAATATTTAATAAGATGTTGCAGCGCAAAGGGAGTCATAGAGGGAAGAAAATGAATCCTGCTGTATTCGTTTATTTTTTCCAAATAAAACGCGTGGATGGGAAACAAGAATTGATAAAAAGAGATATAACCTGGGGTGAGTCAACGGACTTGCTTCCCTGTTTTTATGTAAATTTATTTTCAGATGGTAATATTTAACCCACATTCCTTACCTTCACCGAATGAATCAACTTCCAGAATTTA
>JAHDGD010000079.1 GCA_020627825.1 Saprospiraceae bacterium | reverse complement strand
CTTGATTTACGTGATCAAAATAAAGTAGAAGAATTTTTTAAAGAGCAAAAACCAAATTATGTTTTTCTAGCTGCGGCAAAAGTTGGTGGTATTCACGCAAATAATATATATCGCGCTGACTTTATTTACGACAATTTAATGATACAAAATAATGTTATTCATCAATCGTATAAACATAATGTTACTAAATTATTGTTTTTAGGATCAAGCTGCATTTATCCAAAATTTGCGTCTCAGCCTCTTAAAGAAGAGTATTTATTAACGGATACACTGGAGCCGACCAATGAGCCTTATGCTATAGCAAAAATAGCTGGGATTAAAATGTGTGAAGCATACAGAGCACAATATGAATGTAATTTTATTTCTGTAATGCCAACCAATCTTTACGGACCCAATGATAATTATGATTTAAATAATTCTCATGTTCTGCCAGCATTGATTCGAAAATTCCACGAAGCTAAAAAATCAGAGTCTGATGTTACAATGTGGGGAACGGGTTCTCCCAAAAGAGAATTTCTGCATGTTGATGATCTTGCAGATGCTTGCTATTTTTTAATGCAAGAGTATGACGAGAAAGAATTCTTGAATATTGGAACAGGAGAAGATATTTCCATTTTGGATCTTGCAAAAATGATTCAAAAAATTGTTGGGCACCAAGGCTCAATTATTAATGACCTTTCAAAGCCTGATGGAACACCAAGAAAATTAATGAATGTTGACAGACTTAAAAATTTAGGTTGGACAGCTCGTATTAAATTAGAAGATGGAATAAAGAAGGTATATCAATCTTTATCAAACGAACCTTGGTATTAATGTAATTCAATATGAAACAAATCATTCAATCTTTTAAAACTGGAGAAACTATACTTGAAGAAGTGCCATCTCCTGAGGTAGGAAATGGTCAAGTATTAATTCGAACAACTCGAAGTTTAGTTTCTTTGGGAACTGAAAAAATGTTGGTTGAATTCGGAAAAGCTAATCTTATCCAGAAAGCGAGAAAGCAACCTGACAAAGTAAAAATGGTTCTTGATAAAATACGAGCCGATGGACTTATGCCAACATTAGAAACAGTATTTAATAAACTTGATCAACCTCTTCCATTGGGGTATTGTAATGTGGGTGTAGTTGAAGCTATCGGAAAAGGAGTTACGGAGTTTCAAGTTGGAGATAGAGTTGCTAGTAATGGACCTCATGCAGAATTTGTTTGTGTTCCAGCAAACCTTGTTTCTTTAATACCTAGTAATGTATCTGACGAAGAAGCAACTTTTACAGTTATTGGGTCTATAGGTCTTCAAGGTATTCGTCTTTTAAATCCTACCTTAGGGGAAACTGTGGTGGTGGTTGGATTGGGGTTAATAGGATTAATCACAGCTCAATTACTTCGAGCGAATGGTTGTAAAGTCATAGGATTAGATGTTGATAATTCTAAATTGGAAATAGCAAAAAGTTTAGGAATTGTTACACATAATTCACTTAATGGAGATCCAGTTCAGTTTGTTTTAAATAATTCTAAGAATGTAGGTGCAGATGGGGTCATCATTACAGCTTCTGCTAAATCTAATGATTTGATTTCTCAAGCAGCTCTTATGTCAAGGAAAAGAGGACGGATTATTCTTGTAGGAGTTATAGGATTAGATTTAAATCGTGCAGAATTTTATGAAAAAGAACTTAGTTTTCAGGTTTCTTGCTCTTATGGCCCTGGACGATATGATGACAATTATGAACAAAAAGGACAGGACTATCCGCTTCCTTTTGTCAGGTGGACTGAAAAAAGAAATTTTGAATCCGTTTTAATGGCCATTTCGGATCAGCTTATTTCTGTTAAACCATTAATATCTGAAGTTGTAAAGTTAGATGATTATAATAAAATTTATGACCATATTGGTCAGGCTAAAAATATTGCTAGTATAATTACCTATGATGAACAGGCGGAGCGAACTTCTGTGGTACAACTTGAAAATAGTAAACAGCAAATAAATTCTGGTTCTCTTGCTATTATAGGTGCAGGTAATTTTACAAAAATGACCATGATGCCTATGCTTGACTCTTCAGTTGTTAAATATATAGTCAGTAAGCAAGGCTTGTCTTCTAAATCTTTAGCTAAAAAACATAATATTCCTTATAGTGCTTCATCTTATGACCATATCCTTCATGATGATGACGTTTCAATGGTTGCAATAACTACTCGACATAATTTACATGCTTCAATGGTTTTGAACGCATTACACGCGAATAAAGACGTCTTTGTTGAAAAGCCTTTGGCCTTAAATGAAATTGAATTAAATTCAATTATTGATGCTCAAAAAAAATCAAAAAGAAATGTTTTAGTCGGATTTAATAGACGATTTTCTCCGCATATACAACAGATAAAAGAATTTTTGCCATCAACTTCAGGTAAGAATTTTATAGCTACTATGAATGCTGGGTTTATACCCAAAGATGTTTGGGTTCATGATCTTGAGATAGGTGGTGGTAGAATTATTGGGGAGGCTTGTCATTATATTGATTTACTTGTCTATTTAAGTGGAAGTAAAGTTGCTTCAATATGTATGAACTCTTTGGGGTTAAACCCCAAAAAGAATACGGATAATGCATCTATTTTATTAAAGTTTGAAAATGGAGATAATGGTGTTATAAATTATTTTTCAAATGGAAATAAAGGGTATTCTAAAGAGCGGCTAGAAGTTTATTTCGATGAAAAGACCATCATAATGGATAATTTTCGTAAGACTGAAGCATTTGGTCTAAAGGGATTTAAGACTATTAAAACAAAGTTAGATAAAGGCCATAAAGCTCAGTTTAAATATCTTACTGAGTTATTAAAAGATGGAGGCTCTTCCATAATACCTTTTGAAGAAATAATAAACGTAACGAAAGCAAGTTTTGCTGCAATTGAAAGTTTGGAAATTAATTCTTGGGTTGATGTTTAGATACGTATGATTCGTTCTTTAAGTCAAATAATTAAAAATCAGGGTCTAGGTTATTTTTTATTTAGAGCCCAGTATGAATTGAAGCGAAGGAGCGGCTTATTTAAATTTAGTTATCCTACATCATTTCCTGTCTCTAATTATCCTAGTTTTTCGCAATGGAAGCAGTCAACTGTGCAATTTGTTGTTAAGGAAAGGGAAAAAGTTACTATTCCGGTAAACCGCAATGATTCACTAAAGTATGCTTACGAGAGAATTAAGAAGGGAGATGTACTCTATTTTAATAAAGAGTGGGTACATAATGATAATTGGTTTTTTAACCCTTCAAGTAGTTATACTTATGATTCAAAAATACACTGGAGCGAAATAGAAGATCTTTCAACCAAAGCTGGAGATATAAAGTATGTATGGGAAAAATCTCGATTTACTTTCTTATTTGACATTATAAGATATGACTATCATTTTGATGAAAATAGTGCTGAATTTGTTTTTGACATAATACTTGATTGGATTAAAGAAAATAAACCTAATTTAGGACCTAATTATAAATGTAGTCAAGAGATTTCTCTTAGATGTTTAAATTGGATTTTTGCAATTTACTTCTATAAGAATTCTCCATCTATTACTGAAGATAAATGGGAAAAAATTATACAATCACTTGAAGTCCAAATTCAACATGTTTTTAATAATATTCATTTCTCACGAGTATGTGTACGAAATAATCATGCCATAACAGAATGTTTGTTTTTATTTATTGCAGGCACGTTATTTCCTTTTTTGACCAATGCAAAAAAATGGAAAAGAAAAGGAAAGGAATGGCTTGAAAATGAATTATTATATCAGATTTATGAAGATGGTACTTATTTACAATTTTCGCATAATTATCAACGGGTAGTTGTTCAACTTTTAACTTACTATCTTTCATTTTCAAGTAACAATGATATTGTTGTTTCAAATGACATAAAAAAACGAATTTCAGAATTATTGCATTATATGGTTTCTGTTTGTATTGGTGACGCTGGTGAAACTCCAAATTATGGATCCAATGATGGAGCACTATTTTTTAATTTATCTAATTGTGATTATACAGATTATCGACCTCAATTAAATGGATTGTCTTATGCATTAAATAATACATTTATATATGCAGAAGATGAATTAAAAGAAGAGGCTTTATGGATTACTAATGTGGATGAAATGGCATCCACATCTCAAATTTTGAAGGAAGGTATATCTACCTTCCCTGAAGGTGGAGTTTATCTGATTAAGGATATGACTTCTTTTAGCTTTTTTAAATGTATTGCTTATAAAGATCGTCCAGCGCATGCAGATAACATGCATCTTGATATATGGATTAATGGAAAGAACTATTTAAGGGATAGCGGTACATATACGTATAATACAACAAAAGAGAATATCCATTATTTTAGTGGAACAAAAGGTCATAATACAATTATTTTGTCTGACACGAATCAGATGGAAAAAGCTTCTCGATTTATTTGGTTTGATTGGACAAAAATAGCGGAATGTGAAGTTTATG
This sequence comes from Saprospiraceae bacterium, assembly GCA_020627825.1. GTDB lineage: Bacteria > Bacteroidota > Bacteroidia > Chitinophagales > Saprospiraceae > JAHDFB01. The sequence goes on along the minus strand of JAHDGD010000079.1, from coordinate 13,432 downwards.
ATACCAATGAAGAGTGGGTTTTAAAAGCTTCAGCTGTTATGTTTCCTGAAATAGGTCCGAATATTAAGCACATTCGAGAAATTCGTAAAATCAAAGGCGAAAACACATGGTGCATTGAGGATAAAATTATAAATAAGCCACCTCACATTGTAATGAAACAATTATGGCATCCTCATCCAGATTATATTTCTTCTATTTTTATTGAAAGTAGAGACCAGCATACCGTACTTGTAGAGAATAAAGATATAGGATATTGGTCACCTTATTATGGTGTAAAAGAGGAAGTGCCATTAATTTATTATGAAACAAAAGAGTCAAGTATATATACTAAAATTCGTATAGCAGAATGAATATATTATTAATTCATCAGTATTTTTTGGAACCGGATGATGGCGGAGGATCTCGTTTTAATGAAATGACAAAACAATGGACAGATTTAGGTCATAAAGTTACGGTGTTGGCGGGAATGATGCATGCACATGGAAAGGAAAAAAGACCAGAGTATAAGGGAAAATTATTCGTTAAAAAGTCCTACAATACTATTGAAATAATGCGCTGTCATGTTTCAGAGTCATATAATAATGGATTCTTAGGAAGACTTTGGGGATATTTTTCATTTGTTTTTTCGAGTATATACGCAGGCTTATTTAAGCTTAGAGGAAAGTACGATGTAATAGTGGTAACATCTCCACCATTATTTGTTGGAATTACAGCATTTGTTTTATCACTTTTTAAAAGAAGACCATTTGTTTTTGAAGTGCGTGATTTATGGCCAGAGTCAGCCATAGATACTGGTGTTGTAACGAATCCTTTTATTATAAAATTTGCATATTGGTTTGAATCATTTATTTATCGTCGAGCATCAATGATAAATGTTTTAACTCCAGCGTTTAGGAATAAGTTAATAGAGGATAAAAAAGTTCCTTCTGAAAAAGTAATTTATATTCCAAATGCTGCTGATTTTAGTCTGTCTGATAAAATTTTAAATTCTGATTTTGATCGGAATGAATTTAGAATAAAACAAAATTGGTCGGATAAAATAGTTTGTACTTACGTAGGAGCTCATGGAGTCGCAAATCATTTAATCCAGGTTATTCAAGCAGCAGAAATTATACAGGATTCAATGCCACAAATCTTATTTGTATTAATAGGAAGTGGGATGAAAAAACAGGAGCTTGTAGATATAACAAAAGAAAAGGGATTAAAGAATGTTGTTTTTTATGACGCTGTTCCTAAACATGAAGTATTTAAATATATTATTGCTTCAGATTTTGGTATGTCCATACTGAAGAAAGTTGATACGTTTAAAACAATATATAGCAATAAGACTTTTGATTATATGTCGTGTAAGAAGCCCGTTTTATTGGCAATTGATGGAGTGTCACGAGAATTAATAGAAACGGCTAAATGTGGTATTTATGTTGAACCTGAAAATATTGAAGATTGGGTAGAAAAGATACACAACATTTCTAATATGGGGCAAACTGAAATTGTACAAATGGGTGAAAATGGTCATGATTATGCAAAAACTCATTTTGATCGTGATACATTGGGAGCTGAATATTTAGCTCATATTATGAAATGTGCTAAAAGCTAGTGTTATGAAAAAAATTATAATTCTTGGTACAGGAGGTTTTGCAAGAGAGGTTTTATGTCTATTGGATGATCTTGAGTTATATCATCAAGTAGCGGGGTTTTCTGAACCTGATCATATATGGCAAGAGAAATGGGAGCATGTTGAAATTATGGGAAAACCCGTAATTCCGTATAACGAACTTACGGATTCTTTTCAATTAACTATAGGAATTGGTAATGGAACTGTACGTGAAAAAATTGTTGATCAACTAGGAAATAATGTAACGTATGGTACATATATTCATCCACATGCTACTGTTTCCAGATGGGCTGAAATCGGAGTAGGAACAATCATAACTGCTGGATGTGTTATTACATCTCAAATTCAAATTGGTGACTATAGTCAATTAAATTTGAATAGCACAATTGGTCATGATACCATAGTCAAAGATTATTTCACAACAGCACCATCTTCAAATATTAGTGGAAACTGTACGATAGGAAAACATGTATATTTTGGCACGGGAGCTGCGACAAAACAAGGTGTTTCAATATGTGATCATGTTACAGTAGGTATGGGTGCAATGGTAACAAAAAATATTATTGAATCTGGGATTTATGTAGGAATCCCAGCAAAAAAATTACAAAAATGATTCCTCTATCAATTCCCCATCTAGCAGGTAATGAATTAAAATATGTAACGGATTGCATTGAGACTGGATGGGTATCATCAGCGGGAAGTTATGTAACAAAATTCGAAGAGATGGTTGCAGATTTTTCTGGAAATACGTATGGTGTTGCTGCTGTTAATGGTACATCTGGCTTACATTTAGCTATGCATATGTTAGGAATTGGGATAGGTGATCATGTCATTGTTCCAAATATTACGTTTATTGCCAGTGCGAATGCTGTTGCATATACGAAAGCTGAACCAATATTTATAGATGTAAATCCTGATACCTGGCAACTTGACCTAGATTTATTAGAGGAATATCTTTATAACAACTATGTTCCATCAATAAAAGCTATAATGCCGGTTCATGTACTTGGTAATATGTGTGATATGGATAGAGTAATGTCAATTGCAAGAAAGTTTAATCTTCATGTAATTGAGGATAGCTCTGAAGCATTGGGAACGTATTATAATAATCGGCATGCTGGCTCTTGGGGGGACATGAATGTATTTTCTTTTAATGGGAACAAGATTATTACAACTGGGGGAGGAGGAGTAATTTGTACGAATAATGAGGCTTACGCCAAAAGAGCAAAACACCTTTCTACTCAGAGTAAAGTAAATCCAGAAACTTATTTTCATGATGAAATAGGTTTTAACTATCGGTTAGTAAATGTACTTGCTGCAATAGGTGTAGCACAAATGGAACAATTGCCTGAATTTATAAAAAAGAAAAAAGCAATAGACGCATATTACCGAAATGAACTCAAAGGAGTAGGTGATATTAAATTTCAAAAGGTACAAAATGGAGTTGATCCCAATTGTTGGCTTTTTACTTTTTACTCTGAAAAACAAAATGAGATTTTAAAAACTTTGAAAGAGCATTCAATAATTGCACGTCCTTTTTGGACTCCTATGAATCAATTACCAATGTTTCAAAAATCAAAGTATATAACAGAATATGATCATTCCAAAAATATACATAAGAATTGCTTGAGCATACCAAGTAGTGTCAACTTATCAGATAAAGAATTAGGAAAAGTGGTTCAAGTAATTAAAAATGTATTTTAAACAGAGAATGATCTTTATTTAAATTATAACTAGATGATTCATTTAGATATTAATAGCTTTATAAAAAGACATATTACAAAAAGGGAAGAGTCTTTTTTTTATAAGGATATTCAAAAATATAAATCCCAACTTTCAGCTGCTATTGAGCATAAAAAAGTTCTCGTCATAGGTGGTGCTGGTACTATTGGTTCCTCTTTTGTAAAAGCAATTCTACCCTTCAAACCATCCTCATTAGTAGTCGTTGATTACAGCGAAAATGGTTTGACTGAATTGACAAGAGATTTACGAAGTCAGAATATTTATGTTCCTTCAGAATATATAACGTATCCTTTTGATTTTGGAAGTAACGTTTTTGAAAAATTATTTAAGTCAAGAAATTTTGATATTGTAGCATGCTTTGCGGCACATAAGCATGTAAGAAGTGAGAAAGACCATTTTGCTATAGAGGCTATGATTACAAATAATGTTTTTAATACAGAAAAATTAATTTCATTAGCACTAAAAAATAAACCTTCACATTTCTTTTCAGTTTCAACAGACAAAGCGGCCAATCCAGTTAATGTGATGGGCGCGAGTAAAAAATTAATGGAAAATGTTTTATTAGCCTATAGCTCTGAAATGAAAATTTCTACTGCACGTTTTGCAAATGTTGCTTTTAGTAATGGTAGTTTATTAGCTGGTTTTATCGAGCGAATTATGAAGCGCCAACCTTTATCTTCACCAAGTGATGTGCGGAGGTATTTTGTAAGTCCAGAAGAGAGTGGACAGTTATGTATGCTGGCATGTGTTTTAGGTGAAAGTGGTGATATCTTTTTTCCTAAATTGAAAGAAGAGCAAATGATGACCTTCTCTCATATTGCGGAATTGTTTTTAAATGAACTAGGATATAAAGCTAAAAAATGTTCTTCGGAATCTGAAGCTAAGGATCTTGCTTCGAAGTGGACACCTGACCAGAAAGAATATCCGGTTTACTTTTTCAAAACGGATACAAGTGGAGAAAAACAATTTGAAGAATTTTATACTTCAAATGATACACTAGATATAAATTCTTTCAATGCATTAGGTGTTATTAAGAAAGAAAACAATGTATCAATAGAACATACTAATAAGTTGATTTCAGATTTTAAAGATTTATTTAATCGAGATATTGAAAAATCTGATGTGATCAAATTAATAAATGAGCATCTTTCAGATTTCAAACATATTGAAACTGGAAAGAGCCTTGATCAGAAAATGTAATTTAATCTAATTTCAATGTATAAACTAGTTAAGAGATTTTTTGATATAATTTCAAGCTTATTTGCTTTGCTATTATTGTCTCCATTATTAATTCCTATTGTAATTGGATTAAAACTAACAGGAGAAGGTTATATCTTTTATTTACAAGAAAGAGTAGGACTAAAAAATTCTTTTTTTCATATTTATAAGTTTGCTACAATGTTAAAAAATAGTCCCAATATGGCTGGGGGACTAATTACAACTAAAAGAGATCCTAGGATTACTCCAATGGGAGGATTTTTAAGAAAGTCAAAAATAAATGAATTGCCACAACTTCTTAATATTCTTTTTGGTCACATGAGTGTAGTCGGTCCTCGTCCTGTTATGCAGAAAAGTTTTGAAGCATACCCTAAAGATGTTCAAGAGGTAATCTATAATGTAAAACCTGGGCTAACGGGAATAGGATCTATAATTTTTAGAGATGAAGAGGAATTAATTACCCAAGTCAAGGATAGTGGTGGAGATACATGGGATTTTTATAAGAATAAAATTTATCCTCATAAGGGTGAACTAGAAAAATGGTATCAAAATCATCAGTCTTTTTGGACCGATTTTAAAATTATCCTAACAACTGCATGGGTAGTTGTATTTCCGAATAGTAATATTGCTTATAAACTGTTTCCAGATATACCCAAAAGGAATTTCTAAATGCAAGTAAATGTTTTACCATTTATACAAGCTTATGATCAATACGAAAGACTCGTGGAAGAAATAGATGTAAACTCATTTGTGCTTGAAATTGGTTCAGGTGCTTTTCCTAGTATTACAAAAGATATGAATAATTATCATTTGCTAGACCCTGATGTAAATGAATTAAATAAAGTTGATGCAAAAGTGAAGATCGGACTCCCTTTAAAAGATTATTCACCGTCTATCAAGTACGATTTTGTTATTTCCAAAATGGTTTTGGAACATATTGAAGAACCTGAAGTATTTCACAAGAAAATACAGTCTTTGTTGAAACAAGAGGGTAAGGCTATTCATTTCTTTGCTTGCGGCTATTCATTGCCTAGTTTGATAAATCGTTTACTCCCTGAACGCGCAAGTGATTTTATACTTCGATTAATTCGAAATAGAGATATTGATACAGAACCAAAGTACAAAGCCTTTTATAAATGGACAGATATATTTAAAGGTAAAGTACTGGATCAATTTTCTGCTTTGGGATTTAATATTCTGAAAGCAAATGTATTTATAGGACACAATTATCTTCATGCCGTTCCTTTTCTTAATGTTATTGAAAAATTTTATTCGTTTATCAGTTTTAAATTAAAATTTAAACGAATCTCTTCGGTCGCCCTCCTTATTTTACAAGCAGAATAAATAGAATAAATTTGAAAAATTATTATGTAACTATAATGGCTGGTGGAATTGGCTCTCGATTCTGGCCTTCGTCCACTGAAAAAACACCTAAGCAATTTTTAGATATCTTAGGAGTTGGTAAATCTTTGTTACGCTTAACTTTTGAGCGTTTTCTAAAAGTTGTTCCTGCTGAAAGGATACTTATTTTAACAAATCAGCAATATAAAGATCAGGTAAAAGAGCATCTTCCTGAAATTTCTGATTTGAATATTTTATGCGAACCAAGCAGAAACAATACAGGACCTTGTGTTGCTTATACTGCATTGCGTTTGTATGCACAAGATGAGAATGCGGTTTTTGTAACTGCGCCCTCAGATGCAGTAATATTGAAAACAGATGTTTTTGTTGATAAGATTAATAGAGCGTTGCAGTTTGTGTCATTAAGTGATGCTATTGTAACACTGGGTATTAAGCCGACTAGACCAGATACTGGTTATGGTTATATAGAAGTAAATGATGAGGATGTTTCTGAAGTTTTGAAAGTGAAAAGATTTAGAGAAAAGCCTGATTTAAATACGGCTGAATCTTATGTTGCTTCAGGAAACTACTATTGGAATGCAGGAATTTTTATATGGAAAGCTAAAGATCTTCTTCGTTCTTTCGAGCGCAATGCCCCAGATATTATTTCTACTTTGTCTCAAGATGTCTCTAAATTTAATACGATTGAGGAACAGACCTACATAGATAAAGTATATCCTCTAACTCCCAGTATTTCGGTTGATTATGCAATTCTTGAGAAAGCAGATAATGTATATACGATTCCATCTGATATTGGTTGGAGTGATTTGGGAACTTGGAATTCTTTACATGCGTATTTACGAGTGAATGATAATGATGTTGTTAATCTAGGAGATAAAACATATATAGAGAATACCGAAAATTGTCTCATAAGAACTAGTAGTGATAAAATTGTTATAATAAAAGGGTTAAACAATTATATAGTAGTAGATGAACCTGAAGGACTTTTAATTTTCCCAAAAGATAAAGAACAAGAAGTAAAATCTATTTTAAAACAAATCAAGAATAAAGAGCTATAAGTAAATGAGGATTGCTCTAGTTGCTAATTCTACTTGGAATATTTATAATTTTCGTCAGAATATTATAAACAAGTTATTAAGTGAGGGCCATGAAGTAGCTGTTATTGCGCCTGTAGATGAATATCTGGATTATAAAGAAAAGTATCCTGGAATTATTCATTATGGAATTAAAACATTGGGACGTGATAGCACAAATCCATTTCGTGATGTATTATTAATTGCAGAATTAATTAGACGATATTCTCAAGTTAAGCCTGACTTGGTCATACATTATACTAATAAGCCAAATATTTATGGTGCTATAGCTGCAAGGATCAAAAATATTGATTCTATTGCTATTGTTACAGGATTAGGATACCCTTTTATTCATAAAGGTTTTATTCAATTTATAACTTCTTTTCTTTATAGATTGACGGCACGATTTCACAAAAAAATAATTTTTGAAAATATTGCCGATCGTGAATTATTTGAACTTAAGAAAATAATTGATAAAAATAAAGGTATAAGCATCAAAGGATGTGGTGTAGATGTAAATTACTTTGTTCCATCATCTAATGGTGTCCATATTGAAGAAATAGTTTTTACTTTTATTGGAAGACTTCTTTATGACAAAGGGATAACAGAATTTGTTGAAGCCGCAAAAAAGATAAAAGTTTTACATTCTCATGTAAAATTTTGGGTTGTTGGAGATTTGGACCCCAATAATCCTGCTGCAATTGAAAAAGATCAGTTGACAGAATGGGTCAATAAAGATTATATTGAATATCATGGTTTTCATAGAGATGTTCGTAAATTCATAAAGGAAAGTACATGTATCGTATTGCCAAGTTATAGGGAAGCAATTCCTCGGACTATAACTGAAGGAATGGCAATGGGAAAACCTGTTATTACTACTGATGTTGCAGGTTGTCGAGAAGCAGTAGAAGAAAATATAAATGGTTATCTAGTTCAGCCTAAAAGTAGCGCTTCGTTAGTTGAAGCAATGCTTAAATTTATTTCTTTAAATACAGAAGAAATAAAAAAGATGGGTGAAAACGGTAGATCCAAGGTGTTGTCTGAATTTGATGATCGTAAAATAGCAGACGATATTTATTCTATAATTAAGAATCTTTAGGAATGGTTCTACATTCCTTTTTTATATAGTCTATTACATTTAGAAGATAAAGGGTTATTTTTTTTGGGCTCGAGCCCAAAAATTATCAACTATTATTCAGCCCCTCCATCATAAATAATTTCAATTAGTTCACTTTCTGCTAAGTTCGAACTTAAGGTTATTTTTTGTGTTTCTCCTTTATATTTATAAGATAACCCCATTGTATTAGGTGGGTTTCTTCCCTCGTTTATTGCATGAAGCAATAAATAGTTCTTTCCTTCAGGATTCATTTTCACTTTTATTTTTGTAGGCGCTCCTTCAAGCGAATAGTTTTCTAGAATCCAATCTCCGTTAAAATTTATTGATACAATATCTCCATCTTGGAGTTTATAATCATATAAGTTGATTTCAAATACGGTTGTATCTACTATAATCTTTCTCGTAGAACTTATAATCTCTCTATCTTTTAATTTTTTCGGAATTACAGCAATTAAATCATCAGAACTTTCAATGACATCATCTTTAATTAATTTTTTAGGGTAAATAACTTGATAAAAATGTGGTTCTTCTGTTTTCATTAAAACGGATAGATCAAGTGTTTTAATGATATTGTTCATTTCAGTTGCAAATCCACTACCATATCGATTTATCTGATTAACAAGAACTGCATTATGATAATAATAAAATTTACCGTAATATTTATACTCTTTTGGAACATCTGCGGTTTCTACTAAACTAATTGTTTGTGAGTTTAATTCTTCTAATTTAGTAATTATTCTATTCCATGATCGAAGACTTTTTGGTGTTTTTAAACTTGCGACTTCATGTCCTTTTATATCGATTGCTTTAAGAGCATTTAGTTCTCTTTTTAATTTGCTAATCTGACCAGGTAAGACTTCTTCTTTTTTATTTCTAACAGACCTTAGAATATTCTTTGATGCACTCCAGTTTGTATCCATTACTTTCACTAATGCTGCACTTTCTTGCCCAACTGAACCATATTCTCTCGATAGTTTTATTAACACAACTTCAAGCTTAGTTTGTTGGTCGTAAAATTTATCATATAAATTTGTACCTTCTTCTAAAAAGGAATATACTTTCTCTATATGTTCCTGTTTCGTTAAATCCTTTGAAGCTATAAATTGATCAATATCAAAGCGTATTTGATTTATTCTCGTTAATTTTTGGCGTAAGCCTTCCATTAAATTGTTCAAGCTTGTAGCATCTTTTGGTCTTAATACTGTGCTTCCATCTTTACAGATATCATACCATTCCCATGGACTTATTTTATAAAACCAATCGTCGGGATCTTTAAATATATTTTTTGGTAAATCACTATTACCGAAATTATTTATTTGGTAACCATCTAAGTCTACATATTTATTTAATTCTTGATTATAGTTTTCTAATAATCTATGAACAATGACCATACCATGTACACTTTCATTTATAAAGTGAACATAGTTATTAAGAGCCTGGATTGGTGTAGGTTTTTTATTTGAAAGCGCTAGAGTCTGTGATTCATTGTTAGCATCAAACGCATATACATTTAGAAAGCTAATAAGCAATAAGATACAGATGGATTTGATACGAATCATTAATTATTATTTATACATTCCTGAGGACATAATATATTCTTCTACCTCTTCAAGAACGAGATATTTTATTGATGCTTTATCTTTTAATTGTTTTCGTATATATGAACTTGATATTTGCATTAAAGGTGCATCAAAAAGTGAAACTTTTTCATGATGTTGTAAATCGCCCAATTCATAATCAGGTCTTCTATAAACGTATATCTCGTGATGTTTTAGTATCTCTTCATAATTTTTCCATTTATGAAATGTTCCTAGATTGTCCCCTCCCATGATCAAAACAAATTCATGATGAGGATATTTTTCTTTCAGATAGGTTAATGTGTCAATAGTATATGACGGTTTCGAAAGCGAAAACTCTATGTTGCTAGATTGTATCTTTGTGTTATCTCCTATTGCAAGATTAACAAGGTGTAGCCGATCATAATCATTAGCTAGTGAAGCCCTTTTTTTATGTGGATTTTGTGGACTGACTACCATCCAAACCTTATCAAGTGGAGTATGCTGTGCCATAAAATTAGCAATGATCATATGGCCTACATGTACTGGGTTGAATGACCCAAAAAAAAGTCCAATTTTCATTTTAGTAACTAGCCATTAGTGGCATCACAAGCATTAATAAATCTTCGTTTTCTTTTTGATCGGTTGGAACTAGAATACCAGGTCTATTTGGACTTGACATCTGAATTTCAATTTCTTTAGTAGACATTACACTCAACATTTCAGCCAGAAATTTAACATTGAATCCTATGCTCATTGGTTCACCTATGTAATCACATGCAATTTGTTCAGTTGCTTCATTGCTAAAGTCAAGGTCTTGCGTTGAAATAGTCAACGACTTATCACTTAGATTAAAAACAGCTTGGTTGGTTGTTTTATTTGCAAAAATATTGATCCTTTTTAAGGAATTAATTAGATCCGATCTATTGATCTTAAGTATATGCGGATTTTCTACTGGAATGACTGAGTTGTAATCTGGATATTTCGCGTCTATCAATCGGCAAATGATCGTTGTTTGATCAAATTCAAAAAAGATATTTTTTTGATTGAATGAAATTTTAACGTCATCAGCAGAAGAAAGCGAACTTTTCAATAGATTCAGTCCTTTCTTTGGCAAAATCATACTTGCAGTTTGATCACTTTCAATGCCTCCAAATTGATATTTCACTAGCTTATGCGCATCGGTTGCAACAAATGTTACTGTATTGAAATCGATCTGCATGTACACTCCCATCATGGCCAATCTCAATTCGTCGTTGCTTGTAGCAAAAATAGTTTTTGTTATAGCACGTTCAATTGTTTTGCCAGATAAAGTAAAACTTTCTGCATCTTGTATTGTAGAGGTCTCAGGATATTCTTCAGGGTTATCACCAGCTAGTTTATACTTACCAAAAGCTGTTGTTAATTCAATACCAAAGTTATCAGGATTGATGTCAAATGTAACCGGTTGTTCTGGTAGGGTTTTCATTGTTTCAATTAAGATTTTTGCTGGTATTGCAATCTTAATATCCTCTTCGGCAGAAACGTCCATAGTAGAAACAATGGTGTTTTCTAGGTTAGTTGCTGTAATTTCAAGTGTTTCTCCTTTGATGTCAAACAAAAAGTCCTCTATTATAGGAATAACTGAGTTTGATCCTATAACACTGCTTGATGTATTTAATATAGCTGACAGTTCTGAAGAAGAAATTGTAAATTTCATGCATTCGGTTTTTTAAATTAGACTCAAATATACTACTCTTAACAGTATATTTCAATCAAGTTTGTCAATGTTCGAAAATTAAGGATAAATAGAGCTGTTTCTTTATCATTTAATACGCACGCGCATTGCTTTTTTCGATGTAGTTAATAAACGCTTTATTAACTACTCGATTGCCACCTGGAGTGGGATAAATACCGCTAAAATACCAATCTCCATTATTTTGAGGGCAGGCTGTATGCAAGTCTTCAATTGTTTGGTAAATAATTTCGATTTCTGGTTTTATGTTTTTAGGAGTTAAAATTTTCGTGATACGATTTGATATTTCTTCATATGAATAGAGATCATATAACTCCTTAACATGGTTCACTACTTCGGAGTCAGGTAAACCTTCTTGTGCTTTACATTTATGGTATACCTCATCGATTAGTTCTTCTTGGTTATTTTCATGCATTAAATCAATAAGTGCTTGAAAAGCACAGAAATCATTCATTTTCGACATATCAATACCATAACAGTCAGGATAACGAATTTGTGGCGCTGATGATAAAATAATGATCTTTTTAGGTTTAAGTCGTGCTAAGATTGAAAGAATAGAGTCGCGCAATGTTGTACCTCTTACAATACTGTCATCAATTAAAACTAATGTATCCACTTCATTCTCGACAATACCATAGGTTACATCGTACACCAAGTTGACCATTTCACTTCTGGAACTATCGTCGGCAATGAATGTCCTCATTTTTGCATCCTTCACGGCTAATTTTTCAACCCTCGGATGTATTTTCATAATCTTCTCTAGTTCATCAGAAGACAATTCTTTTCCTCTTTTCGCAATTGTCCTTACTTTCCATTTATCAAGTTCTTCCTCTATTCCTTGAACTAAGCCATAAAACGACGTTTCTGCAGTATTTGGAATAAAGGAGAAAATCGTATTTTTCATATTGTAATCAATCGCTTTCATCACTCTAGGAGCAAGCAATTTACCTAGCTTTTTCCGCTCTAGATAGATATCTCGATCTGTTCCTCTGGCGAAATAAATTCGTTCAAATGAACATGCAGTGCGTTCTTTTTGATCTTTACATTGTGGAATGTAAACTGTTCCATTTTTCTTTACGATCAGTGCATAACCTCTTTCAAGCTCTTTAACTTCATCAATGTGAACATTGAAGGCGGTCTGTATTGCTGGTCGTTCAGAAGCAGCTACAACTATTTCATCATCTTGATAATAATAACATGGTCTTATCCCAGATGGATCGCGAAATACAAATGCATCTCCATGACCAATCATTCCTGCCATAATATAGCCACCGTCAAATTTTCTTGCAGAGCGCTGTAATATCCGCTGTACGTCAAGGTTTTCCGCTATTTTTTTGTTGATTTCTATATTACTATATCCTTCGGGCTTGAACCAATTAAAATTTCGTTGAACTTCATCATCTAGGAAATGACCTATTTTTTCTAACACTGTAACCGTATCACTTTTTTCTTTTGGGTTTTGCCCAAAAGAGATCAATTCCTGAAACAATTCTTCCATATTGGTCATGTTAAAATTACCAGCCAATACTAAATTTCTGCTTATCCAATTATTTGTTCTTAGAAATGGATGGCAAGTTTCTATGGTGTTTACACCATGTGTACCATATCGTAAATGTCCCAAAAGCAATTCACCAATGTATGGTCTATTGTACTTCAGCCATTTGGTATCTTCAAGTTGATCAGGATTTAAATCCTGAAAATGAGTCATAACACCATCAAAAACATCTTTAAGATATTGTGGACTTATACTTCTTTTTCTTGATATATATCGGTGACCAGGGGGCATGTCAAGTTTAATAGTTGCAATGCCTGCACCATCTTGACCTCTATTTCTTTGTTTTTGAAGGAGAAGTTGAAGTTTATTTAAACCATAAAGATTGGTGCCATACTTCTCTTTGTAGTATTCTAGAGGCTTTAGTAAACGGATGAACGCTAACCCGCATTCATGTTTGATTTGATCACTCATTGCGCATCGAAGATTATAAGGACTACAAATGTACAATTCCTATTGAA
>JAHDGD010000078.1 GCA_020627825.1 Saprospiraceae bacterium | reverse complement strand
GCTGAACTTTAACTCAACCAAGTAATTAGATGATTATATGTTGGCATCTAAATTATTATTGTAAATATTTTGTTGATAAATGAGACATACCATCAAGGCTTTTTACAAAGCCTTCCAACAAATCATTGTTTCCATACAAATCTACCCATAGAGGACATAAATCAAAATCTTTCAGTTCTAGTTTTTCTAATCTTTTTATCATGTTATTAATTCTTAAACACCAAAAGCTTATGCTGAATTTTTTGCACCCAATTAAAATCACTTGGTTTGACAACAATTACATTAAAATTAAATAGAGCTCCTTCTAATTCTACTCCTTTTGAATCATCGATATGGATGTCAAAATTAAATGCAGGAGGATACTTGGATGCTTGAATTCTCTTGCGATATAACACCTTTCTATTTTCTCTTTCATTTACAATCTGTCCAACCTTAATTCCATAATAAAGAAAATATCTCCTTATTTTACTCTTACTTCTATATGACGTTGTATAAATATGTACTTGATGACCTTCACGTTGCAAATGATCAATTAACTGCTTTGTACCTTTTCTAATTTTCTCGATTCCCAGCAATCTTAAAATCAAATTACGATGTTCAATTTCAAATTCATTTCCACTTGGAATGAGCGTATTGTCTAAATCAAAACTTATATTCATCGCTTATCATAACTTTCATTATAAAACAAACGCAGCAAAAACAAAAAAAGCCCCTCCATTTTTAGACGGAGAGGCTGAAGAATATCTTTGGGCGTAAGCCTAACTTTACTTTTATAAAGCTCCCAGCTTTAATCGAACAGTCAATCCTGTCTGCCAATTCGTAATAGGAAATGAATTCGTTGTAGCAGGAACTGATCTACTGTAATCAAAGAACAATCTCAAATTTACATTATCATTCACATCATAATCTACTGATGGATTCGCTCTCCATGAACGGATCCCTCTTGTAGGGAAGAAATTGGCAGATTGGTCAATGGTTCGATTCTGCACTACATCATCTCGATATGAAAAATCGAATTTGAATGTCATGTTATTTCCATTTACATTTGTTACTTTACCGAATCCACCTAGGCCTTTTCCATTTGATCCATTGCTGCTTTTTGGTTGATCTTTGTCTTCTTTTTTCTTCTTACCCTTCTTTACATTTTTCTTACCTGTAAGGAATGGAATGTTGACATCTTGTAAAACCAAGCCTGCACCAATACTAAATTCTTCAGCCTTGGACTCAACCAATTCTTTAGCATAGAAATCCATACCCAAATTTCTACTTTTTCGATATTCAGCATTAAATTCAAAATCCGTTTTCGTTCGCAAACTAATACCTATTACCGGTACAAATTCTTCTGAAATAATAATCTGAGGAACATCAAAACGTGTGTAATAATTTTGTGACTGTAGCTGGGTTTCAACAAATGGATTTAACGCATTAAAATCTGGGTCTGAATTAAAACTACTCACTCGCATGGAAGATCTATAACTATGCTTCAATGAAAACGAAGAAAAAATATCAGAGAACCACTTCAATTTGCTTAATCCATTATAATTCAACGTCCAGTTCGGAGCAGGAATATAATCCAGAGCTTGAATCCTATCATAAACTGACAAGTCAACATCCATAGGCGATTGACCTCTGTATGTTGCAAGAAATGCTGGAATTAACACATCCGTTGATTGACGGCCAAAACCAGCTGCATATCCCACATCTTCCGGATGATCTCCTGTTAAGTATGTTGTTCCCAGTCGCTGCGCTTCTTCAGCCGCCCTATTTTGCAACCTAAACGAAATGGTCTGCCTATTGGCTTCAAACTGATCAAACAATTCGTCAGAATCTCTACCCCATAATGTATTAAGGGCTGAATAAGATACTTCGAAAGTTCCCATATCACGAAGAATCAATTGTCGATAGTCTCCATTCAAATTCTTGAATTCTTCTGAGTGATTGGATGAAAAGTTCTTTCTAAAATCTACTTCAATATCAAAATCTTTGTAGATTTCGAAATCAATTTTTCCTTCTATATTCTGTGTTCGATTCTGTAGTACTTGTTGATTCAAAAACTGAGATTGCGTAAACCAACCTTGACTTGCTCCACTATACAACCAATTATTGGCATCACTCGGATCAATATTGGGCTGTAAGCCCGAAACGAATTCCCAACCAGGCGAATTAAAACGATCATCCATTCCTAAATACCTGCTGGTACTTAAAATACCTGGGACAACTGTACCAAAGGATTCTCGATACGTTAACTTTGCTGTACGTAATGATAATAATGGTCGGACTAAAGCACGTTCTACATTGGAAATCTTACGTTCCTTCTTCTCCTTTTCATCTTTTTTATTTCCAGGTTTTGTCCTAGATGGCTTTCTTGAACTACTGGATCTTCTTGATCTAGAAGACCCATCTCCTTTTTCAATTCTCTTTAAATACTTTGACTTTAAATATAATTTATCAAAGTTAAATGTGGCATTTAATTGCCTTTGCTGACTGTTTGAAATTACATTTCCTAATGAATCCACATTTAATGAAGCGGCATCCCATATGTAATCTCCTGAATAACTTGCTCGAACAGAAGTCCAATTTAATGCCTTAATACTACGAGTTGGCAACGTGTATTGCAAAGTGAAATTGTGATTATAATCTTTGGCACGTCCTCCTTGTCTTAAATTATTATTGATATAATCTTGTCGTTGTCTCGTTGATATTTCATCAACTGATCCTACTGTCTCTCCACGTTCATTTTGAACTTCTTGGAATCCACCAACACCCACCGTTCTTAATTCATCCACAATCGATTGATTGTTTGCATTGAAAGCTAAACTAAGCCCTTTCGTAAAATCCCATTGTAAATTATACCGTCGATCCCAATTAAATCGCTGATCATAAAACGTATAGTCAAATTCCTCGGGTAATCTATAGGTTCTTACATTTTTATATCGCGCTAGCTCATTCTTGAACGTAAAGGTATTCGGTAAGAAATTGAAATTAATGATTTTTAATGGTGCTATTTTCGATTTCTTAAACGGTTCCCAATATTTGACTGAACGACTGTATCGATAATCAAGTGATCCTTGATAATTATCAGTAAGATCTCTTTCTATAATAGGATCCGCATGATCAGTTCGAGTGAAGGAATAGGAAGTGGAAACATTCGAAATATCCCAAGGCATGGATTTCTTTTTTCCTTTCTTTTTACGGACTTGTACATTTGTCATATTGACAGATGTAATCTCTGTCTTATCTATCGCACGTTCCAATACTTGTTCTCTCAAATCGGGTTCTGAGTTAATTTTATCTTTAACAGAAACATCCAAATCAAAAGGGTCCCATCTAGGCGTTCTTATTGTATTAGCATATTGAGCATATAACGGTAAGTTTAAGGGTAAATCTCCTGGCAAAAGCTTGTCTACATTAAGTGTTGTCGATACCGCATATTCAATGACTTCTTCTTGACTTCGATCCGCTAATTGTTGATCCAACTCTCCAAATCCTACTGAACTGTATGATCCTGAAACCGCAACATTTCCTAAATCAGCTAATGCAACATCTGCTCTTGCTATCGCTGCAACTCCTCCTCTTTCTTCCAATCCTGCAAGCCTCAGTTCATTGACCCATACTTCTCCACAGGCATTACTTGGTGTATAATTTCTTACTCCTATTTGTATTCCTTTGATATATCCTAAAGTAGGATTACCAATAATACTGATAAGATTGTCAGGGTTTTCCGGATCAGCCTTGGAATAGAGTTTTTCTACCGGAAAATTAGCCACATTTCGCTCGAGCTTTAAGTCGGGCAACAAATCCAATACAATATCCATTTTATTATCGGCTGGCCACACCACTTCTGGATCGGAAATCATTCCAGCTGTGGAATCAGACATTGTTAACGGAATTTCATATTCATAATAATTCTGTGTAAAATCTCGACCGATTCTTATAAAGACTTTGATATCTCCTTTCTCATAATTCTGGGCCGATTCCCCATGAAAAAAGAGCTGAAGCTTTTCAAACAAACGAACATCGAGTCCATTCATTAATTTATAGACTGTAGGTTCACAACTTTTGGGGATTTCTGGATTTTCTGTATTGGCAGTAGGTAATCCACAATATTGAATCACCAAACTTTTCTCATTTTGAAGTACGTTTTGATTATTTACCCGGATTCTTTGTCTTTGAATACCAGGAGGTAAAACATAATTAAATGGAGTTTTCTGTGCATTCTCTTCTATACTTACGGCATCAATAGAAAAATCCACAGGGTTTGGACCATCAGAACATGCTGTTGTTAATCGTCTCCATTGATTTCGAATCAATTCCAAATTCGCCATACGAATGGTTTTCTTCGTTTCAAAACCTGT
This sequence comes from Saprospiraceae bacterium, assembly GCA_020627825.1. Classification (GTDB taxonomy): domain Bacteria; phylum Bacteroidota; class Bacteroidia; order Chitinophagales; family Saprospiraceae; genus JAHDFB01. The sequence goes on along the minus strand of JAHDGD010000078.1, from coordinate 13,556 downwards.
CATATACATTCTCACAAACTGAATTGAACGGAAGCCTTCGATAGTTCCAGCAATATTATCGTAATCATTAATAGGAATTTGAAAACGATACCATCTTTCTTGTCCATTTTCTCCTATATCAACAAATTCTCTGATGTATCTCGCTTCTTCCATATCAATCTCCCCATTATTATTTACAATCTTGATGTTATAATCGTAGTAATTTTCTCCTTGATCAAGCGATCTGTTTTCATTTAAATCTTCAATATCCGGCGTATATTTTCCTCTTTGAAAGGCATCTGGATTAGGTGTTGGAGCATTTCCTTGTGAATTGTTAAACAATCTCAATCTCTCAATCACAGACTGCTGCTGGACATTATATAATGAATCATTGGAAAAAGTAGCGAAATTATCACCCGCTGGGTCAAGTTTAATCTTAGCGTTAGGAAATGCTGCTAAAACTTGAGTAACATAATCTTGAAAACGATCGTTTTCCTCTGCATCATTCAATCCATCTAGACCTAAATCTTGTTGCTGTGCATTGGTCAGATCAAAGTTTATTGTTCGAGGTTGTTGAAGAGGAACATTTCCCCATGTAGTTTCGATAACAGGAAGTGGATTTGTATCATCAAATGTTAATCCATTTTCATAAAATTGAATGTTATCTTTAAGAATATCCTCTGAAACATTTCCAAGATTAAAGTGAAACTCACCTGCCTCCCCTGGAAGTGGATCATTACCTGGAACATCCATAAAAGGATTCAACATCCAGAATTCTATATATTCCACATTCAATGCTTGAAAGTCATTGTTGTTTATAAAACGTTGTATACCTCCCCATCGAGTAGAAGGTTCATTCAATTTCATAATCTCTTCGTCGTTGTCCCATACGGAACCTGCAGAAACATCTGTACCTCCTGGCGGATCAAAGTTATAAGGTCCTCTTTCGTCTGGTACATATGTTAAATCGAAAGTAGAAAGAAACGATATTTGACTTTGAATCAACGTGATATTTGGAAAAAGTTCTCCTCTTCCTACCAATCGAGTATATGGATTATTTCGATCCTCTTGGTTAATGAATTCTTGATCTAAAACATACCAATTAAATCGTGCTCTGTTCGCCCCATAGGTTAAATCATTAGTCCGATCATGCTCTGTAAATGTAGATGGCGTAGAGGCAAGAGTCCATTGATTGAAATTAAATGTCCCTAACGGAATTCCAGTTGCTGACCCTTCAAAATCATCAACTAAAACTACACCCGAATCTTCACCTTGATTATTTATAGCTCGAGCATGTCCTGGTCGTAGAGCCGCTACTTCAAATTCCGAACTAATCGATGATGGAGCACTAGTTGAATAAAACGGTAATTTGTCCAATGTTCTTGTCAACCAAGGCAATTCATTATTGTAATTCATATCGAATCCAATAATCCTATTGTTAATCGGATCGTCTCCTATGTTGACTTTCTCTGTAAAAGGCCGTTCAAATAAATGCATATAGGTTGCCCCTATATTCATTTTTTCATTTACTGCATAATCCAATCGTGTCCCAAGTAGATATTTCCGCTGTAGATTAAAAAAACTATTGTTTTCAAAATTTACACGTATAGGAACACCTTGTTGTAAGTACGTATCGTTTATGATTTTTATTCGGCCTATTCCATAATCAATTTCATAATCAACTCCTGGCTGCAATTGTACACTTCCTGCATAAACCGTTACAGACCCTTGTGGAATATTAAACGCACCCAATGAAATTTCAGAAGAGAATTGTGATTTGAATTCTCCTCGCATCACGAATCTATTTTTAAACAATTGTTCCCTTGCAAGTATGACTGTGCTATCATATAACTCCTGATAACTTAAGCTATCTGCAATTGCTGCAGCATTGGGAACATTAAAATCTGGATCTGTAATTAAATTGCTAAGGCTTGTGCCAAAAGGCTCAAGCACTGGAAAAATAATCGCCCCACTTCGAGGAATGATCGTTACTCCAGGGACAAAATCAAAAATACCATCTGATTGCGGATCGTTTTGAGAATTCAATTTATCAAGTCCAAAAACATTCAAAAGTGGAAAGGCATCAATGCCAGTAAATGGCATATATCTTTTTAATGAACCATCTGTATTATCTTCGAAGAAAATATCAAATTTAAATGTTCCAGGATCTACTTGAGCTGCTCCAACTGGATACACATTTTTCATCATCAAATCCCAGTTGGGTTCCGAAACATTCTGAACAGATGATTTCAGCAATCTTGTATAAATTACTTCTGAACTATCCTGAGTTGTTATTTCATCCGCCAACTCCCCTACTTGATAGATTTCGTCTCCATTATAGGTGTAAGAATATTGGTAAGAAACTGCAAGAACTTGATTCGGCTGTAACCGAACATTCAAGGATAAAAATCCTAGTTCGGGATGAAAAGTATATTCATTCGTATTTAATCTTCTTGCCTTTAATACCTCGAAATCTCTTGATTGTTCAAGTCCATAAGTTGTTCTCAATCGAGATGCCGTATTGATAATTTGTCTGGTTTGATTATCTCCCGACAGCAATTCGAATAAATCATTTCGCGAGTTATCATTTAATACTTCTTCTCCTGTATAATCTCTATATAAAGGTGTAACAGGCTCTACATCAATAGATGGATTCGTTAAATACTCCGTTTCACTAACTCCTAGATCGGCTAAGGCTGCAATATCACGTAAATTTTCTGTTTCTTGTCGATCGTTCGTAATCCACACTTGAAGGTTGACAACCCTGAAAGGTGTATTTATGAACGGCATATTCTCTAAATTACGCTCGTAGGTATTTCGGTTGAATTGTGATAAAAAGAAGTGTCTATTTTCGTCGTATTGATCTGGATAAATCTCGAATTCTTGTAGCGTACCGCCTGCCTGTATTTGCAATTCTTCTTGAGAAGACTGTTGTTCCGCAGCAAGCATCGTTACTTTTAAATGACCAAATTGTAATTCCGATTTTAATCCAAACAAAGATTGATTTCCTTGAATCAGTTGGCTTCTTAGAGGCATGCTGATATTACCTGCTTCAACTTTCTTTAAAATATCATCCTCAGTCCACTTCTCACTATCGTAAACAAGATTCAATTTATCATCGAAATTAAAGGTAGAATTTGAATCAAAATTAAATCCTAGATCCATTTTATCACCTATCTTACCTTGAATATCAGTTTTGATGTTCATGTTGAAATCTGGTGCACCAAATCTTTGCACTCTCAGAGGAATATTAGGATTTTCAACCTTTTGATAATCGTATCCTAATGTGATATCAACGCTTCCTTGTGGATCAAGCGTAATTTGATTTCCACCAAATAATCGATCTATTAATTTCTTTTTGACATCGACTCTTGCTATGGGATCAATAATTCCACTCTTCGATCGATTGGTCCCTTCTACGCCTGCTAATTGCTGAAAATAATCTTTCTCTTGTTCTTTTGCTCTCCATTCTAGATATTCTGAAAAGGTCATGTAAGTGGGAGCCCTATAAAAATCATCTCCTATTTTTTCTGTAATGATATACAAACCAGTTACTGGATCATATGTGACTTCTTTCTTGACTTCACTCGGATCATTTAGGTCGAAAGGATTGTAAGTATTTCCAGTCACAAAATCATCTAGCCTATCCTTTAAGGGAATCGTGTCTAGTGAAGTGGTAGGGCTGATTTCGTATAGAGATGGTGGGTTGGGGCCCGCAGCTAACAGCTGGGAACAACAACCGATTAAAGCAATTAAAAAGCTCAATTGCAATAAAGTAACTTTCTTCATTTGATATATTCTCTTCGGATTATTTAAAATCCAATCTTTAGCACATTCGATTATAACGATAGATTTAGTTTGCATAGTATGATTCTGTTGAGATTATGACATTTTTTTTAGCACAGCCTTTATTAATGCTTCGCTATCCAATGAATCTGCAGAATCTTTCATGATTTGTGACAACACTTTTTCTACCGAATTTTTCGGAAAACCTAGGGTTGTCAGTGCACTTAACGCTTCATTTCGCGCACTATTGTCTACCTTAACGAGATTTACGTCACTTGTCGCTAATTCTTTTGTTATTTTGTCTTTTAAATCTAGAATAAGACGTTTTGCTGTCTTAGGACCAATTCCTTTTACTTTCGAAAATCGAACATGATCATCATGTGCAATCGATCGAACAATTTCATCAGGAGTCATACTAGATAAGATCACACGTGCTGTATTGGGACCAATTCCAGAAACAGACAATAATTTATTAAATAAATTCTTCTCTTCTTCTGTCATAAACCCATACAACGTATGTGAATCTTCTTTTACAATCAGCTGCGTAAAAATCTTCACTTCTTTCAAGTTTTCCAATTGTGAAAACGTCAACAAGCTGATGTTAATCAAATAGGCTACCCCCCCTGAAGTTTCAACATGAATTTCAGTAGGAGATTTATATGAAATACTTCCTTTTATATATGCAATCATTTCTAGCCTTTTTTAAAAAGCTGCAAAACTAATGAATTTATTAACTTTTACAGCATCATATGTATGGTCTAACTATTCGTAAGACATAAAATTATTAAACGATTACACATTAAAATTTATTATAATATAAATAATGGCGTATTTTCTTACACATATTGTCGTGATTTAGCTTATTCGATATGCTATCTTTGCAACTTAAAATTTGCAAAAATGAATGTTCTAATTTTAGGAAGTGGCGGACGCGAACACACATTAGCTTGGAAGATTTTACAATCTCCACACTGTTCATCCTTATTTGTAGGTCCTGGTAATGCGGGTACAGCTGCTATTGCAAATAATGTCTCTTTATCTCTTTCTGATTTTAATCAAATAGGGGATTTTTGCATCAAACAGTCTATTGAAATGCTCATCGTAGGTCCTGAAGCTCCTCTAGTGGATGGCATTTATGATCATTTTAAAACAACAGATCAACTTAAAAACATTAAAGTTATAGGACCTTCTAAACAGGGTGCTATACTTGAAGGGAGTAAGGCTTACGCCAAAAAATTTATGTTTAAAAATGACATTCCGACAGCAGGATATGCAGAATTTACGAAAGACACCCTCGAAGAAGGCATTGCTTATATTCACAATCAAAAAGGACCTATCGTCTTAAAATGTGACGGTCTTGCTGCTGGCAAAGGAGTTGTAATTCTAGAAGATAAAGATCAAGCTGCTCAGGAATTATCTGATATGTTGAATGGCAAATTTGGAGGCGCCGGACATACGGTTGTCATTGAAGACTTCCTTAGTGGTATCGAATTTTCTGTTTTTGTTCTTACAGATGGTAAAAACTATAAAATCCTTCCTGTTGCTAAAGATTATAAGCGTATAGGTGAAGGAGATACGGGACTTAATACGGGTGGAATGGGCGCTGTTTCTCCTCCTCCATTTGTTGATAAAGATCTCATGACTAAGGTCATCTCGCGAATCGTAGAACCTACAGTTCAAGGACTTCAAGATGACCACATTGAATACAAAGGCATTATCTTCATAGGCCTTATTAAAGTGAACGGAGACCCGTATGTTATAGAATATAATTGTCGTCTAGGGGATCCTGAAACAGAGGTTGTGTTGCCTAGATTAGATTCTGATTTACTTGAATTATTTCAATCTTTACATACGGATTCCTTAGCTACTCATGAAATAACAATTAACCCACAAGCAGCAGCTACGATAATGCTAGTTTCCGGTGGTTATCCTGAAGCATATGAAAAAGGAAAATCAATGACCATTCCACATGAGACCCCTTCTCAGTTTTTTCACGCTGGGACCATTCATAAAGGAGAGGAAGTTGTTACCAACGGGGGAAGAGTCCTTGCCATAACTTCTATGCATACTGATTTTAGGAAGGCCATTGAACAGAGTATGAAAGAAGCTGAAAAAATCAGTTTTGAAGGAAAGAACTATCGTAAGGACATAGGGTTCGATTTGTAATAATTTTGGGGTTAAACCCCAAAAGAAATGCATGTAAACGTTTTCCTTTTCTGTTTTTTATTCTAAATGACTGTTGCGAGCAACTCTTTTTCCTATTCCACATATGAATTCATATGGAATAACTCCAGCAGTTTGACATAAAGTAAGAAACTGTTCCTTCGTTTCGAAAATTACGACTTCATCACCTTGTTGGACATTACTATTACTAACATCCAATACGATCGTATCCATCGAAACATTTCCTATTGTTTTATAGGCTTTCCCTTGAATGAAAAAGGTAGAATTTCCATTCCCATGTTTTCTACTAATCCCATCGGCATAACCAATACTTATCGTTGCTGTTTTTAAATCATGTGGTGCAATAAAAGCTCTATTATATCCTACACTTTCTCCTTCTTTAACATCCTTTACTTGAGCTACATAACTTATTAATCGATGCGCACATTCGAGCTCTGAAAATGGAATCAATCCATGAAGGCCAATCCCTACACGAATCATATCATAATGCAATGCTGGATATGAAATTGCTCCGTGAGAATTGCACATATGTTTCAATGGATTTATCTCTAGTGCATCACTAAGTGTTTGATAACACGCATCAAATACTTGTTTCTGTTGCTGTGTAAATGCATCACTTTTTGGATCATCTGACGCACTTAAATGTGAAAAAACAGATGCGATATTCAACAACGGATTCAACTTAATAAAAGAAATAAGGTCCGATAATTCCTCCGGTTTAAACCCCAGTCTGTTCATTCCCGAATCAATCATCAAGTGAATCTTTAAATTGCTTGAAAATTCAAGTGCTTGTAGTTGTTCTAGAGAATAGATTTCTGGTTCTAAATTATACGTTGCACCGATTGAAAAAAGAGTAGGATCTGGATTCATGACCATGATAGGAATTTTTACGCCTTCATTTCTCAATTCAATTCCTTCTTCGAAATAGGCAACTGCTAAATAGTCTACTCCCAATTTTTCTACATACCTACTCACACGAATCGCGTCACTTCCATATGCTCCTGCTTTAACAACAGCCATTATTTTTGTTTCACTACGCGTACGAGATTTAAACAATTTGATATTGTGTCCGATGCTCGATAATCGTGTTTGCAGAATAGTGCGGTGTTGATTCTCCTTTAAAAAATCGGCTAACATTTCAAATTTGAATCTACGTGCTCCTTTAATCAACAACAATTCATCTTGCGGTCTATTTTTGATTAAGTGATTTAGTATTTCAGTAGTGTCTTGAAAATAAAGATCAGCTGATTCGAACTCATGTTGATCTCCTACGAAATAAATCTTATCAACAGGGTAATATTGAATCAATTGTTGCAATTCCGTATAAAATTCATCTTTATTCCTTTGTTCATCAAAAGCACTTAAAAGCAACGTCAGTGATCTGTTATGTTTTTGTTGAATTGCGAATTCAAGCGCGTTTTGTAAAGATGTTAAATCGGAATTATAACTATCGTTAATAAGCAGACAATTTCCTGATGCTTTCATGAGTTCGAGTCGCATAGAAATAGGTTGAATATTGTCTAATTGTTGTTGAATATCCGCAGGTGATGTATTGTGTTCAAGCGCCACGATGATGCATAAAATAATATTTGAAATAGAGGCATTATCATGAAGAGAGAATTGAAATTCTGTATCTATTTTTCCTGAAAAATGGATAAGAATATATGCTTCTTTTTTTTGTGTAGAAACAAGATAATCCCCCTTTCCCGATGGTTCACTCCAGGTCACCCAGTCCGCTTTTCTTTCCCGATAAAAATCATTTCCTTCAAGATCTTCGAAAAGTTCGGAAATGATTTTTTCACATCCTTTGAACAGCTTTAACTTCTCACTTAACTTCTCTTCAAATGTTTCAAATCCTTCCGAATGTGCATCTCCCATCTTCGTCAAAACACCAATCTCAGGTTGAATCATTCGTTCAAGCTTCTCCATTTCTCCTTTTTTCGAAATTCCAGCTTCAATGATTCCAATTTCCACTTCTTCTTTTAAAGATAAAATAGATAAGGGTACTCCGAGTTGGGAATTATAAGATCCAGGCGATTTACCCAGTCTAAAGGAACTCCCCAATATAGTACTTAGCCATTCTTTAGTTATCGTTTTTCCATTGCTTCCAGTAATTGCTATAATTTCTGCAGCATGTTTCGCTCTATATTCCAAAGCTATTTTTTGCAAACTCTCCAGAACATCTTCACATACTAAATAAATACATGAAGGCATCAACCGAATGGGCACGTGAGACATCAAAAAAAATCGCACTCCTTTTCTATAAGCTTGTTGACGATGACCTTCTTGATCTCCTAAATCCACAAATAATGTCTCGCTTCCCACATTTTGTTTTCGAGAATCATACATGATGTGGTTGAATACAATAGAAGATACTATATGCTCTTCTGATGATTTTACCATTCGAATTTCTGGCATTGATATGATATAGTCCAGTTCCAATTGCATAAGAACAAAGGTACACGCATTTTTGAATTGGTTAAAAGATCAATCGCTGAATTGCAAAGGATCATGCTTTCATTATTTCAGAATAAACTTTACTTTTGCTCGCTTTGTTATCTAACTTAACCATCGTTTTTCAACTAAAATCATGCCCCTATGAAAGCATGGATTAAAGCTTTCCGTTTAAGAACATTACCGCTTGCACTTGCCTGCATTTCTATGGGAAGTATTTTAGCTTATGTAGATGGAAAAATGAAATGGAGTATTGCAATTTTAAGTCTACTTACAACACTATTTCTTCAGATACTTTCAAATCTTGCCAACGATTATGGAGATGCAAAAAGCGGAGTTGATGGTGATCAGCGTGAAGGCCCACAAAGAAGCGTTCAAGCTGGCTTAATTTCACCAAATGCTATGTTTCGAGCAATTATCATTTTTGCCATTCTAAGTTTTATTTCTGGTGTATCTTTACTTTTTGTAGGACTTGATATAAATTATACTTTTCTTATTTTTCTTTTTTTCGGAATTGCCGCAATTGCTGCTGCGATAAAATATACTATGGGAGAAAATCCATATGGATACTCGGGTTTAGGAGATTTATCTGTTTTTCTATTTTTCGGAATAATAGGTGTTTTGGGCACTTATTATTTACACACTAAATCCATTCATTTTCTTGGTGTATTACCTGCACTATCTTGTAGTTTCTTTGCAGTTGCAGTGCTGAACTTAAACAATATTAGAGACATCGAATCCGATAAACAATCAGGTAAAAACTCTATTCCTGTAAGACTAGGGAGAGCGAAAGCTGTTCAGTATCATATTGTTTTATTAGTAGCCGGCATTTTATGTTCTTTACTGTATGTTTTGTTCAACTTCAAAGGACCATTTCAATTCCTTTTCCTTTTGACCATTCCATTACTCTATAAAAATGGGCAAGCTGTTCGAAATCTTAAAGAGGCACATAAACTTGACCCCTATCTTAAGCAAATGGCTTTAACTACATTATTCTTTGTTGTTAGCTTCGGAATCGGTCATATTTTTTACTAAAATCCTTTTGGGTCCCAACCCAAAACCTGTGCAGTCAACTGAAACACAAAAAAGGTTATCTTTGCGCGTATGAATACTCAACTTTACAAAGATTTACAGGAAAGTAAAGCAAAAGGTGAAAAAAAATTCGCTGTGCTCATTGATCCTGACAAATTAAAACTCAATAGCATTGACGACATTGTCGATATGGCTAGTAAGGCAAAAGTTGACTATTTCTATATAGGGGGAAGTCTCATTGTTAACAACATGCTTGACGAAGTGATTACGGAAATAAAAAAGAAATCTCAAATCCCTACGATTCTTTTTCCTGGAAACTCTTATCAACTGTCTTATAAAGCTGATGGAATACTCTTCTTGTCGCTTATTTCTGGTAGAAATGCAGAATTGTTGATAGGGAATCATGTCATTTCCGCACCTTATTTAAAGATAAGTGGATTAGAAGTCATTAGTACCGGTTATATGTTGATTGACGGTGGAATATCAACAACAGTTCAATATATTTCCAATACCACTCCTATACCGAATACAAAATATGACATTGCACTATCTACCGCTTTAGCAGGCGAAATGCTTGGTATGAAACAAATTTTTATGGATGCTGGAAGTGGAGCACAATATTGTGTACCTGAAAAAATGATCGAAATGGTTTCTTCTGCTGTAGAAGTTCCCCTCATAGTAGGAGGTGGAATTCGATCAGGAGAACAAGCGAAAAAAATGGTCGATGCAGGAGCAGATGTGATTGTAGTAGGTAATGCAATAGAAAAAAATCCTTCATTAATATTTGAAATATCAAAAGCAATAGGAAAATAATGGAATACACGAACATACTTATAAACTTACTGTATCAAATGGCTTATGCAGATGGACATTTTTCAGAGGAAGAGAAACAATTCATCAGTCAAGTTATAGAAGAAAATGTAGATCAAGCTGACTCTTTGTTGGATAACGACGTAGAGATCCCAAAGGATGAAAAAGCGAGAATGACCATTTTATATTATTTGTTGTTTTTAATCAAAATTGATGGTGTAGTGGAGCCTAGTGAAAGAAAGATAGCATTGAAATTTGGGGTTGCTCTTGGTTTCCGAACGGATATGGTCAATGCAATGTTAGACGTTATGGAAAAGCATATTGACAATAAATTACCTGATGATAAATTAGTCAGTGTAATTCGACAATATTTAAATTAAGAATTATTTTTGCAAATCAAAACATCCTTTTAGAAAGAAAAGGGTTTAGTATAAAAAGAAAATATCAACATGAGCGTAGTTGAAATCAAAGTTCCTACTATAGGGGAATCCATCACAGAAGTTACATTATCAACATGGTTAGTTAAAAATGGTGATTATGTTGAATTGGATCAGGCGATCTGTGAATTTGAAAGCGATAAGGCAACTCTTGAATTACCAGCAGAGGTTGCAGGTAAGTTAATTCATGTTGCAGCAGAGGATGATGACTTGGAGATTGGTGCTATTGTTGCAAAAATTGACACGTCTGTTTCTGGTGGTGCTAAGCAAGCAGCTAAAGAAGAGAAGAAAGAGGCTTCCACCCAAAAAGAATCGACTCCAGCTCCTTCTGAGGAAGGGCATGCAAAAGGGCATCCATCCCCTGCAGCTGCAAAAGTAATGGCTGAAAAAGGATTATCTGCTGAAGATATAAAAGGCACTGGAAAAGGCGGTCGCATTACGCATCAAGATGCTCAAAAAGCTGAGGCAAAATCAAAAACATCAGCACCTGCCAAAGAAGAAACAATTGAGGCTCCTAGTTTAACAACAAGTACCAGTGGCTTTAGCAGAGAGGTAAGGAGAGAGAAGATGAGTAGAATGAGAAGAACGATTGCTACTCGACTTGTTTCAGCAAAGAACAATACCGCAATGTTGACGACTTTCAATGAAGTAGATCTTTCGGAAGTCATGAAAATGCGAAAGAAATACCAAGAAAAGTTTGTTGCTAAATATGGAATTAAATTAGGCTTTATGTCCATTTTCGCTAAAGCTTGTGCAAAAGCACTTCAGGAACTACCTGCAGTAAATGCTCAAATTGATGGAAATGAACTGATTTATCATGATTTTGTAGATATTTCAATTGCCATTTCTACACCTACAGGACTTGTTGTTCCTCCTGTAAAGAATGTAGAATCCTTAAGCTATGCTGATATCGAAAAACAAATTGCCTATTTAGCTAAAAAAGCAAGAGCAGGAAAGTTGACATTGGATGAAATGCAGGGGGGAACTTTCACGATTACAAATGGTGGAATATTTGGGTCAATGTTGAGTACTCCTATCATCAATGAGCCGCAAAGTGCGATACTTGGTATGCATAATATCATTCAGCGACCAGTTGCTGTTGATGGACAAGTTGAAATAAGACCAATGATGTATATTGCTTTGTCTTACGATCATAGGGTCATTGATGGAAGTACAAGTGTTACTTTCTTGGTTAAAGTAAAAGAATACCTCGAAGATCCAGTTAGTTTATTTTTAGATATCTAACCGCGACTTATGACTTTACAAGAGCTTTTTGATGTGTTAAGTAATAACCCATCTATTACCTTATTCTATTTTATTGCCTTGCCGCTAACAGCATATTTATGTGGCGTTATGGGAAAAGGAGAAGGGCACACAAGTCCATGGAAATATGTATACTGTGTTCTTTTGTATATGGCAGCAATCCCTGGAATCTTTGCAGTTTTTTTAAATGTCTATTTGTTTTTATTCGAGAGACAGAGTGTCATGAGAATGAATCTTTTTACGCAGGTGCTGCCTATAATTACCATGTTAGTTACATTTTTTATTATTCGTAAAAATGTTGACTTGAATCTTATTCCTGGATTCGATAGACTTTCGGGTCTAGTTATGATTGTTGCGATTGTAATTGGTCTGATGTGGATACTAGATCGAACACGCATTTTTGCTATTACATTTATTCCTTTTCAGTATGTAATCCTTATACTCATAGCCGCTATAGTGGGATTGAGTTTTGGCTGGAACAAATTAAGCTCGACACGTTAATTCATGCAACAAATACTTTATTTTGATCCATTACGTTCCTACTAAGATGAAGAAGTTTTGTCTGTTAAGTGTGGTTGCTTTTTTCTTTTCTATTAGCTTGAGTCAAGCTCAAAAGGGATATGAACTTGGGCCATGGGTAGGGGTATCTAATTATTTCGGTGAATTAAATGCGAATTATAGGTTAACTGATGTTGGTCCAGCAGTCGGTATTAATGGGCGATATAATTTCGGAAAGAGAATCTGTACAAAAGCTTCGTTAAACTATGGCTATGTGTATGGTAGTGACCGAAATAATTCCAATGTTTTTGAAAAAAGAAGAAATTTGGATTTCAAATCACATCTCGCAGATGTTTCTGTAGTTGGAGAATTTAATTTCCTACCTTATACACATGGAAGTCAAACCGAATATTTCACTCCTTATCTTTCTCTAGGTTTGAATTTGTTTTACTTCGCTCCATTCACAGAACTTGATGGGACAAATCACTTCTTGCGTCCATTGGGAACTGAAGGACAAGCTCCTGGAAACGAATACTTTTTCATTAATGGTGGGATTGTATATGGAGGTGGATTTAAGTGGGACATCAATTATGAATGGTCCATCAATATTGAATTTACAATGCGTTCTTTATTTACCGATTACTTAGATGACGTTAGCAGAACATATCCCAATTCAGCAGAGCTTTTAAGTGATAGAGGAGAAACTGCCGTAATCTTAAGTGACCGATCGATTACTCCACAGATAGGTGAAGCTGGAAGGCAAAGAGGAGATGCCACTCGAAATGATAATTATTCTTTTTTTGGCATAAGCATCATGCGTTATTTTGGAAGTGTTGAATGTCCTCCGATTACTAAATAATTGTTCATACGGTTCTTTTTAGTGTGATGAGTTAAAGTAACGTGAATAATTCCTTCGGAATTTATAGTCAAACCTAACCCTTTAAAAGGTTTCTGATAAAATTCCTTATCCATTATTCTATCTAACTAGAACTTTCTTTCCATTATACAATAGTTCAAATTATTTTCATGTGAACAGAAAAAAAGTTCGGCCTTAAGTACAATTGCGTTAAAAAATGTCGAAATTTTGTCGTACATAAAAGCAAGTGTATGAGC
>JAHDGD010000285.1 GCA_020627825.1 Saprospiraceae bacterium | reverse complement strand
TTAATAGAACATCCGACAAGGCCGTTTTACAATCCGCACCAAAAACTTTACCGACTACTTTTAAAGGAACCTGTTGGTCATTTTGGCTTGAAGAAATAATATTTCTGAAAGGTTCACCTTCTCTAAAAAAAGGTCCTAGTAAATCCGAACTTGTCCCACAATCTGTGGTGTATATATTATCATTTTTAATCAACTCGAAACCACTAAAGGAAGATGACAATTCGGTAATTACAGCCCATTTAATTAGCTGCAAGCTGGTAGAAGAAAGAGGATTTGTATTTAAAAAATAACGGGTAAATAAAAAACCAAATATGCCATCCCTCAAAAAAGCAAAGAGTCTTTTAGACACAATGCTTTTATGCCTTCCGCAATTAATTCCCAACCACTACCCGAATAGGCCTCCCATGTCTGCTCTTCATAAATTGTTCTACTCCTTATCCATACCATCTAAAATAACTCCCACAAGGGAAGCTGGAAAACCGATTATGATAATTCTTTTGATTACAATAATTGGATACTCAAATGGAATCTTATTAAGAGCCAGTAAAATGATGAAAACGACAAGAAGGGTAATGAAATAGTCGATAAATATTCTAAACACGAATACTGAAATCCTATTAACAATATTACCAGAAAAGATGCCCTGATAAACATACATTCCGATAAACGAAATCGATAAGAACAAAAGAAAAGCAATATTTTTTAAAGGGAGGGTTTCACTAAGATGCCATGCTTCTTCTGAAAACGCCACAGGTGCGACTAGCAAGGAAGAACCCACAATAATTTGAATAACATCTTCTAAGTTGAAAGACTCATTCCTTTCATTTGCTTTTTCACTCATCGTTAATTTCTTCGCCTCTATTCAATAGAATATCCATCTGTCGAGAAGGCAAATCCTTTGTTCCCATTCTCACCAATCATTACAGCTTGTATTAGAGGTTTAATCTTATTGTTGGAGTATAACTTAACAATGAAATTAGCTCCTGGCCCACCCGATGTGTCTTCTCTTTCAATTACATAATTAACCGTTGCCATTGGAGCTAAACCAATGGGTTGATTAATAAATTTTTTTACTAAATCTCCTTCTGTGTTATAGTAATCTATGTTGGAAACAAATAGAGAATCATTGGGGCTTGTGTTTCGCACACTTAAAGTGGCTGAGAGCAGAGAGCTCTGAGTCACTCTGTCTATATAAATGTCAGAATAAATAGGTACGTACACTACATCTTCATATTTCTTATCTTTTTTAGATAAGGCTCTGTCCAATTCCAATGATTTCAATTCATCTTCCCCACTCCTTGTTGCATTCGGGTCAGGACTACCACATGCTGCAAATAATAATATAAGCAAGAATAATACAACGTAATTTCCTTTCATAATCTTTGATTTATTATAATGCAATATCTTCAATTTTTGGTTTTTCTGTCATCTTCGGGGATTGACTAATTAATGCAAAACCAAAGGTCATCACACCTAATCTACCAATAAACATAAGTATAGATATAATAACCTTATTTACAGGGCTCAATTCTGGTGTAATTCCCGTTGATAACCCAACGGTACTCAATGCAGAAGCACATTCGAACAATAATTTGTCGAAAGAAAATACTGTTCCATCAATCTGAACTGCAACCCAAGTACCCAGTAAAAGTATAACAGCATAAAAGATACTTGATGATATTGCAAGATATAGTTTTTGTGCAGGTATTTCCTTTTTAAAAAAAGTAATGTGCTTTCTTTTTCTTAAAATAGAATATAAAAGACCTATCAGAGCTGTGACCGAAGTTGTCTTTATACCACCACCAGTACCAGCAGGAGATGCACCGATAACCATAATGACAATCATTATGAGCAATCCACCCAATTTTAGATTTTCTATTGGAAAGTTATTAAACCCAACTGTAGTATGCGCTGAAATTAACTGAAAGAATGCAGATTTCATTCCTTTAAATCCATCTGCTATTAACAATCCATCAGAAATATAAAGCAAGCATGTTCCGAGCAAAATATAGGACAGCGTACTAATCAAAATAATTTTGGAAGTTAACGTAACATGTTTTCGTTTACGGATAATTTTTAACCAGAAATCTAACAATACAATAAATCCCACTGAGCCAAGAATACTCAAAACCAGAATAGTATTCGTTATCAAAGCATTATCACTGAATGATGACATCGAATCTGAATACAAACTAAACCCGGCGGTACAGAATGAAGAAACACTATGAAAAATGGCTGACCAGATGGGTTGGTCTACACCAGCATTCCTGAATCCGAAGTATAAAACACTTGCTCCTATGCCTTCAATCAATATTGTAAAAATGAATACACTACGAACAAACGATAATAAAGGATATCGCTCCGGTAGGTTAAATTCAAGTCTTAACAATGAAATTGATAATCTGGGTAACCGTGGACTATCCTTGAAGATAATAAAGCTACTTAAAGCCATATATCCTATCCCACCTAATTGAATAAAGAATAATGCAGAAAGTTCTCCAAAAAAGTTGAGTGATCCTCCAAAATCAATAGGGGTTAATCCTGTCGTACTAACTATAGAACTTGCTAAGAACACCTGGTCGACAAAAGAAATATCGACATTCCTGCTAAATGGTAAAATTAAAACGAATAAACATAAGCACGTTAAGACAAGGTAACCCTGTATCAGCAATATTAGCGACGATTTAGGACTTCCATTTCTTTTCAGCAAATACTTTTTTAAATTTCCCAAGCTATCCATATTTCAATATAGGAATTTGGAATAGTCCTTTTTCTGTGGATAAACGTTTAGGACGTAACAATTTAGGCTTGTTATTTTTTTGCCCATACATACCAAACAAAAGAACTGCCGAATTGTTTAAAACGATGCGGTATA
>JAHDGD010000077.1:7560-18044 GCA_020627825.1 Saprospiraceae bacterium | reverse complement strand
CTTGGTACCTCAATGGTTAATGTATCTCTATATAAATGTCCTTCTAAGTCATTACTTTGATTGAAGTAAATATCATTTGGTATTTCTTCTAAGACTGGTATGATTAAAGATTCATTGATAAAACCTCTAGTATCTCCATTTTCTGCCCTATACTCAGTAAACACATTGGATTGTGTTATGTTTTTGTCAGGATCATCGTAAAAATTCAATTGCACATAAGCTAGTTTGTGCATCGTTATTTGGATATGGTTTTCACCACATACTTCTAATTGATCAAACCCATATTCAGATTCCTTCATATAATATCCATCTTCTAACACTCTTACTCTATCCCACGCTGTAAAATCCCAATCCGTTGTAATTTCAAAATTTCCAAGTTCGTCTGTAGAAGTTGTGTATTCTTTAAAGCTTGCTCCTATTCCATTTCTTGAAACTTTTCTGGCTTCTACTTTTACTGGTAATTGTGGAAGTGCTTCTTCTGTCATAGCATCAATGATCGTCCCTTTTAATGTTTTATCGCATTCAACTGAACATGAAGTAAATAAAACGGTAAGTAATACGAAAGTAAATAGTGTAAATCTCATTGTTATAAATTTTATACTACAAATATGACCTACAGAAGAGCTTGATCAATGTACATTTTTGACAACCATATATATAAATTTATATTATATGTATAGTGGTTTTATATCTTCCTAATTATGTTGTGAAAAGGAATAAGCACACTAGCAAGATTGGTCATCTTCTAGATTTGAGAATTTGGAAATAAATCGTTTTTACTCTTTAACCCAAATTATACATTAGACAATCTATTTCGGGCATAAACTACGTCAAAATCAACGCTTAGCTGGCGTTTTCAGATGAACCATAGCGATGTTATGATCATCTTCCAAATCGCCTGTTTTTATAGTGTTTTCAGCCCTCATAACAAAGCTTTAATACATATTCGGGTTTAAAGACCCACTTCAATTGTCAATGTATTATCCCGTGGTACCTGCACTACTACTGTATCTCTATCAATAAAATTATTAGCTTCGTCTACATGATCTATGTAAATGTTATTCGGAATCTCTTCTAGCACTCGTAGCGTTGCCATTTCATCTACGGAGTAGAACGAATTCAAATCATCTATATAGTACTCACTAATTATTATTGCTTTATTAGTAGGTATAGACATATCGTCATAAAAGTTTATGTTGACAGTGGATAGACGATGCAATGTGAGGATCTCATCATTTTCATCACACACATTCAAGGAAACAAATGCAAATTCAGAATCCAGCAAATAATAATCATTTGATTCAATCCTGACTGTTTCCCATGAATCGAAATCTAAGTCTGTGTTGATTTCAATTTGTCCAAGTTCATCTGTTGTTTCAGTAAATGTTTGAAAGGAAGCACCAAAATCTAAATCATTTTTTGCTTCAATTGAAATCAAAATATTCGGTACAGTTTCTTCTGTTTGTGCATCTACTGCAGTAAGTCGGAGGGTTTTGTCACACGTTCTCCTACAAGAGCAACATATAATAGTGAAAATTAATAGGGTTAGTACATTGTATTTCATAGGTTTTTTGATTGTGGTTATTAAGTAGTTAAATATCTCAAAATAAATGCGATACAAAATGAGCCAATTAGTAAAATATGTATATATATGAGTATAGGGCCTACATTTATAAGTAAGAAAATAATGAACAAAAGAGATATTGTAACAATTACCCATGAATACGTGAAGCAAGAATTATCACATGCCGAAGGTGGACATGACTATTGGCATACATTCCGAGTATGGAAAAATGCGGAGAAGATTCAAGCTCAGGAAGGAGGCAATCTTACTATCATTGCATTGGCTAGTTTATTACATGACATTGCAGATTCAAAGTTTCACGATGGGGATGAATCGATAGGTCCACGTGTAGCAAGGAATTTTCTGGAAGTGCAGAATTGTGAAGGGGCACTCATAGATCAAGTTGTGAAGATTATTGAAAACATTTCCTTTAAGGGTGGATATCATACAAGTAATTATAGTTCTATAGAACTTCATGTAGTGCAAGATGCTGATCGTCTCGAAGCAATAGGTGCAATAGGAATAGCCCGAACATTCAATTATGGAGGACATAAAGGTAGCTTATTATTTGATCCGAATCATGTGCCAAATCTCCATATGACTAAAGAAGAATACAAGAAAGGGGGAGCGCCTACTATCAATCACTTTTATGAAAAACTATTGTTGTTGAAAGATCTCATGAATACCGAAACAGGAAAAGCGATGGCTAATGAACGGCATGCTTATATGGAAGGCTTTTTAAAACAATTTTACAAAGAGGCGTCTTTTAATCACGAGAATACCTCTTTTAAGCTGTAATTTTTTTGGGCTCGAGCCCAAAAAGAAATAAGAAAACATTGCATCCATTCTTCCTGAAAAGAACACCAAGTTTTTGGGTGTAAACCCGTACCTTTATGGTGTGAAGAAAGAGCGAAAAGATAATAGTTTTATAAAAAAACCAGTATATCCTGGTGGAATGAAAGCTATGCGCGAATTCATTTCCAAAAATCTAAAGTACCCAAAAGAGGCGCAAGAGTTAGGTAAAGAAGGAATAGTTCGAGTAAAATATAGCATTGATTATAAAGGTAAAGTTTTCGACTCGATCGTTCTATCTAGTCTAGGATATGGTTGTGATGAAGAAGCAGAACGTTTGGTACGACTGTTAAAATTCGATGTAGAAAAAACGAGAAAAGTAAAGGTTGTTTTTCACAAAACCCTCCAGATTCGGTTCCAACTTCCAAAGGTAAAAGTTAAGAAAACCGTAAAAGCTGAACCTCCGAAGATAACTTCTGTTCAGTATAATTATGTGACCACCAAATCTTCTGTTCCAAAAATAGAAGAGAATGAAAAGAAGACGATTTACCATTTTAAATTGAACATTAAGTGAGACACTATCTGTCTGTAGTATTCTGCTTGTTATCCTATGCCTTGTATGGTCAATTAGAGGATAAAAATGTAACTGTTTACACCATAGATGAAAAGGTGAAAATAGACGGAGTCCTTGACGAAATATGGGAAGAAATACCTAGTGCGTCTCCTTTTTGGCAATATGCACCGAATGATTCCATTCCAGCTCAACTAAAAACTGAGATGAAATTTGCAGCGGATGAAAATACGTTATACATTGTCGCTATTTGCTATGCAGAATCCGATCAATATGTGATTCCATCTTTACAACGTGATTTTAGAGCTGGAGGGAATGACAATTTTACGATCTTAATCGATCCGTTTAATGATCGAATCAATGCCTTTATGTTTGGAACCAATCCGAAAGGTGTTCAACGAGAAGGATTAGTGAGTGGGGGAGGAGCTGATTTTTCAAATTTTAGTACATCGTGGGATAATAAATGGCTATGCGATGCAAAGATTTACGAAGATCGGTGGATATGTGAATTAGCAATTCCACTTTCCATTTTGCGATTTAATGCGGATGTAAAAACATGGAGAATCAATGCTTATCGGTTTGATACCCAAATTAATGAACGATCAACATGGGTAAGAATTCCTAGAAATCAGCGAATCATTAACCTTGCTTTCATGGGTGAAATGAACTGGCAAGAGGCCCCTGTTTCAAAGCAAAAGAAATATTCTATAATTCCTTATGCAGCCACTGGAGCTTCTGTCGATTATGAAGGAAATGGAGAATGGAAGCAAACATACGGAATAGGGGGAGATGCAAAAGTAAGAGTTAGTTCAGGCTTAAATCTCGATCTTACGGCTAATCCTGATTTTAGTCAAGTTGAAGTAGATCAACAAGTAACAAATCTTTCACGATTTGAAATCTTTTTTCCCGAAAGAAGGCAATTCTTTCTTGAAAATGCAGATCTATTTAGTGCCTATGGTGCAGGAAATGCAAATCCTTTTTTCTCAAGAAGAATAGGCATTTCAAAAGATACCATGACAGGGGAGAACCTTTTAAATACCATTTATGGAGGAGCTAGGCTAAGCGGAAAAGTAAATGAAAAACTGCGGATAGGGGCATTGAATATGGTGACTGCAAGTGATCCTTCTGCTAATACAGCAGGTTATAATTTCAATGTATTGTCTTCTCAGTATAAATTCTGGAAGCGAAGTAATATTGGTTTTATTGCAGTGAATAAAGATGCCCTTATCAATCGAAGTTTTGATGCACAAGATCGATATAATAGGGTAGTAGGAATGGATCTTAATATCGCAACAAGTGATAATAAATGGACAAGTAAAACGTATATTCACCGATCAATTTCAGAATCGATTAATGAAGGTACACCATGGGCACATGGGTTTGATTTAAGTTATTTAACTAGGGCATTGAATTTGAGATGGGAACATCAATATGTGGGTAGTGGATATGACGCGCAAGTAGGATTTGTCCCTAGAACTGGTTTTTACAGAATGCAACCAAGGGCAGATTTGTTTTTTTATCAGCCTGACAAACAGTTAAATAGACTTAATCCTTCCATTAGCTTTTTTGGATTGTATAATGAACAATTTCAGCTTACAGATCGAGAGATTCGTGTTGGTCTTGATTTAGATTATGTGAATACGTCAAGGATAAGTTTTAGATTGCAGCATAATTATATCTTTCTATTTGATAGTTGGGACCCTACAGGAACAGGATCCATTGAATTACCTGGCGAAAATGCGTTTAGCTTTACAAATGCTGAAATACAGTTTAATTCGAATCGAACGAAGAACTTGAATACTCGAGCAACGGTTACGGTAGGAGAGTATTACACTGGAATGCGATATGGAATACGAGGCAGTGTGAATTATCGAGTACAACCTTATGTAAATCTATTCTTAAATTATGCATATAATGTATTTGATATGCCGTATTTGGAGGATTTACGTTCTACCATAGTTTTTGGTCCACGAGTAAATGTTTCCTTCACAAAAAAAATCTTTTTAAATACAGCTTTGCAATTTAATAGTCAGGTTCAGAACTCCAATTTGAACATTCGTTTTCAATATCGTTTTGCACCAGTATCAGATCTTTTTATCGTTTATACAGACAATTACTTTACGGATATTGATTCCGGTTCACCCAATATTATTCAACTTGAAGAACGCAATCGTGCGATTGTATTGAAATGTTCTTATTGGTTGTAATGTAACCCTTTCTTCTCAGATTTTTGTCACATCTTACATTTCTAGATGAACTGCTGATGTAAGTTTAGATGGAATCTCAATATGCGATTCTAGATTTTTATCTGTATCTTTATTCTACTCCAAAAAATCAAGTCTATATGTGCATTCCACAGTTGTTTCCGAGCACTACCATTAAAGCAATAGCGTTTATTTTGTGTTTTTCTTTGTCAATTGCTACAACTGCGCAATCGTCTTTAGATTCCATGTTGACTTTGCAATTCGAGACACGTGACACGAATTTATTCCACCATTATACGAACTTAATTATTGAATTGTTCTATTCAGATTTGAATCTTGCCAAAGAGTATGTTGATAAACAAATGACTCTAGCTGATGAGCTTGATGACCCTGAATTAAGTGCATTTGCGTCTAATATTCATGCCGTTTACTATTCCAATATTTCCGAATATGCGAAATCCAAAGAATTATTTGAAGACGTTTTGGAACAATACAAAGCAATGGGGAACATGGAAAGAGTAAGTGCACTCTTGAATAACATTGCTATTTGCAATCAGAATTTAGGGAATTTGGATTTAGCTCTTGAAAATCAGATGCGTTCTTTGCGAATAAAAGATAGTTTAGGAGTTGCACCAGCTGCTATAGCTGCGTCATTCTGGAATATTAGTAATATTTTTTGGGAAATAGGGGATATTCCACAATCAAATGATTACATCTACAAAGCAATGAATATCTATGCAGAAATAGGAGATAAAAAATCTGTCATACAATTAAAAGACTTGCTGTCAAGTAATTTATTGGAAGATCAAGATTCTATAGATAAAGCTGAGCAATTCATGATGGAGTGTATGGCTTTTTATAAAGAAAATAGTCAATTGAATAATTTGGCAGGTATTTATGAAGGCTTAGGCACAATTGCCATTCAGGAAGAAAGAATAAACGATGCAAAAGATTGGTATACAAAAGCACTTGATATTGCAGAAAAAGAAGGAGAAAAAAGATTTCCAGGTATTTTGTATCGAAGATTAGCGAATGTATATAAGAAACAAGGAAACTTTTCTAAAGCATTGGCTTACGCCCAAAAAGCTTTACAATCCGCGCAAGATCTTAAATTAAGGAAAAAAGAAATCAACGACCATCTTGAATTAGCTGATATATACGAGGAAATGGGGCGATATGATGACGCGCTAGCATCCTTTCAAACTTTTCATATGTTGAATGATTCTATTCTGGGTAATGAAAAAGTATTAGCTATTACCGAGCTTGAAAAGAAATATCAAACCGAGAAAAAAGAACAACAGATTATCCTGCTAGAAGAGCAAAAAAAATCGGCTAAACTGCGTCAACTAGCTTTGATTTTAGCTTTATCTAGCCTTATAATTTTACTTATCGGATTGTGGACGTACTATACTCAAAAAAGCAAAAGGAATAAAATTGAAAAAGAAAAACTTGATCAAGAAATTGCTTTTAAAAACAGAGATTTAGCATCTAAGAAACAAGAATTAACCGTATTTGCCCTACAACTAGCGCAAAAAAACGAATTACTTGAAAATCTAAAAGTTGATATTCAACAAATCAACAATAATGCTACACATAACAAATCGTTACAAAGTTTAATTAATACGATTCAATTCAACCAAAACGATGAAGAAGCATGGAATAGTTTTAAGACACGATTTGAACAAATCCATGTGGGATTTAACAAACGCGTTTTAGAAACCTATCCCGCAGTTACAACAAACGATCTTCGAATTATTGCCCTTATTAAAATGAACCTTTCTTCTAAAGAGATTGCTAATATTCTCAATATCAGTGCTTCTGGAATCAAAAAAGCACGTTACCGACTTCGAAAAAAACTGGCGCTAGAGAACGAGTCAAATCTCGATCACTTTATTGTTTCATTGTAATCTGAGTTCAGATATATGCCATTTAAATTCTTCTTTGAATAACTTGAATAAAGGAAAGGAATTTTATAACCGCTATCCCAACATTTAAATGGTATTATACCCAAACTCAGATTTGCAATACACCTATTATTGCACTCGGAATCTTACTTTTAATTTGTTTTGCTTTTTTCGACGCTTCAGTTTTAATTTTTTTGCCTTCATTTTTTTAGATTGATTCAGAACGGCTTTAAATTCATTCGCATCATTAGGGTTTACACCTTCTGGACGTTGTAAATTCGCTACTTCAAAAGCTTCAAATACTTCATTAAATGTGTGGCTATGCTGATTTCCTGGAGATAAACTTACATTTCGTCTTTTTCTTTTCACATCATAGCTTGAATTGCCTGTAAATGGATTGTTTTGTTCATCTGAAAAGGCATCAAATCGCGTAGTGAAATCAATTGTAAAACCATCACCTTTATCTCTAACAAAATCAACTACTCGTGCACTCCCCGATATAAACGGACTGGGCTTTTCTGAATTAATGATCTGAGGATCGAAGTCAATGTTATCTTGAAAATCTGCAAAATCATAATACAGACTTCCTTCTATTCTAGCATCAATGGTTTCTATACCGAAGGTTTGTTCTTTTTTATCTACACTCAACTCTACATTAGTTGATGGATCGTAATATATTTCACCCATGTAGTACATCTCAGTTTCATTGTCGTATAATAATCCTGCTAATGCATAATTCGAAGAATCAAGTGTTGTATGATTACTTATCCAAGTTTCGCCACTAGGTAAATACAATTTGTATTGACGAGCTTGCCCATTTGCTGAACTTATGAGCGTAACATTTTGAAAAACATCATAATGAAAATAAAACTGCTCCAGTTCCTTTGTGATTTCTCCACTTGTGAAATTATAACCTGCTTCCACAGTATTATTTGTAATGCCGCTCTGATTGTAGAATACAGGTGATCCTGGAGGACCAAGAGTATCTGGTTCATTTAGTACAGGCCAATTTGATGGAGCATTTTCATAAGGGTTACTTGAATCAATATCTTGAAAACCAACTTGGTTGATTTCAGGTTGTCCTAGGATAGCCAATAGGGTAGGTGGTCCAGGTGGCACACCTAGTGAAGCATAGTAAGCTAAAATCTGTTGTTCATATGCCTGAATTCGTGCTTTATAATCTATCCCACCTGCAGTTATTTCAGGTACATCAGCAAGATTCGATTGAAATATACCCGTTCCTATTTTGGTAACTACACGAGTGTGATCTATATAAATGTGTTTTCGATAGTCATTTTTGAATACCGTAAAATAGGGACTAATATCCACTCTATAGTTTTGTACATGCTCTACTAATCCTGCTGGCGCGCCATTCATGAAAATTCCCTGAATTGTTCCTTGACTTTTAATCGTTCTTCTTCCAAATGCGTCATACGTATATAGACTAGTTTTGCCATTTTTTGAAGCTCCCATTAACCTGTTTTCTTCGTCATAAACAAATTGCGAAAATTCAAAAACAATGTTACTGTTTATAAGATTAAGATTCCCATTGAAATCATACGCATACGACCTTCCGCCTACATTTGATGGTCTTGATGGATAGGCAGGATCTTCGTAGATATATTCAAAAGAACTACTTCTCAAAACATCCTGTACACCATTTGAAAATAAGCTTTGATCTTTCGTCGCCAAGGTATTGCTTGGGTTGTAATTGAAAGTACTTAGAAATGCTCTTGTTGTAGATGGGGTATTCCAGTTTCCTTCTGTTTCTATTATCCGCCCTTTTTCATCATAACGGTATTGTATTTTATATTGTCCTATAAAATCATCACTTTGATTATTAACCATTTCTAGAAGCTGATCCTCCAGATCATACTCATATTGTTGGTCTAGCAATACCATACTTTCAGAACTTAAATCATGTTCAGAGACCCTACCTTTATCATCATACTGTTCTTCTTCGATAACGCCATTTCCGTATTCCGTTTTTATTCTTTCTAAAAAGAAGTCATAGTGGATATTGTCGATATAAGTATAAGTGTCATGGGCTTTTTCTCCATAAATTCTATCTAGTCTACCTGTTTCATCATAAGCATAGAACACTACTTCTCCATCTGGATAAATAATCTGCTGAATTCGATTTAATGCATCGTGTTTAAATTCTGTTACATAAGTAAATATTTCACTTCGATTGATGATAACCGTTCTTATTTCTTTGGTCACATTACCAAAAACGTCATAGAAATATTCTCTGCCGCCTGTACCATCTTCTTGTAACCAAATTCTTCCAGCTCGATTAAAAGGTGCCCCTGATTCTCCATAATGCAATTCTACCTTATTTTGAAAATTTTTAGGGTAATCAATGGTTAAAAGCCTTTCTTTATCATAAGTATAACGAATCGCAGCTTGCTCTTGCAATCCTTCTCTTATGGTTGCTGTAATTTTTTTTATTAAATTACCTGCAGGATCATAAACCAATTCAGTTAGTCCAGCATCAGGAACATCAACACTGATTCTTCTTCCTAGTAAATCATATGAATAAAAAGTCTTACTACCAGATGGATGCGTAATTTCTTTAATTTCAGACAATTCATTGTATACATAATGGGTCCAGCTTTCTTCTCCTGGTAATGTCATTTTTTCAGCACGTAATTCACCTCGCAATGAATAATAATATTCAATCTGTAATCCATTTGGATTTGTCTGATTAGCAGTTAGATACAGTTCATTCTGAAGAGATTTAATACCATATTCCATCTTGGTCTCGCCTTCATCTGAAGCCATGATGTTCATTACTCTATCATTTAAATCATATTCGTAAAGGCTTGGTTTTATTGTACTAGTCTGTGGATTATAGATTGTAAAATTATTGATCGGCTCTTCGTATTCGAGGTATTCTGCAACAACTCTGCCCAATGAATCAACGGAATTTTGACCCGAAACAATAGCCACTAATTTTTCTGTTTGGCCATCCGACGTAATGGCTTCTTTTTTACTTTGAATCCGTCGTTGTAAGCCATCGTAAAACGCAATTGTTTTTGTATGCTGATCATGGTCAGGAAGCCTAGTCTCACAGGTGGCAAAAGCAACAGCACCAGCAACATCATACGTATAAAGCTTACTATATGCATGGCCTTCTTTAGCATCCATGGAATTCAGAAGCAAAGCAGGTCGCCCTTTGGGGTCCACCCCAAAACTCGTTACCTGACTATTTTTATCCGTATAGGATTCCAAGGATCCAAATAGAGGCTCATAAGTATATTTTTCAGTATATCCGTAGTTATCAGTTGTTTCTACTCTAAATTGATGCAACACTTCATCGAATGAAAATTCTTGTTCGAATCGTTCTCCATCAATATTCATAGGTCTTGTAATTTTCGTTACATTTCCATAAACGTCATACGTATAGTTTGTCCTACTATAAGCTGAGTTGTCGATTTTTGATTGAA
>JAHDGD010000077.1:0-7460 GCA_020627825.1 Saprospiraceae bacterium | reverse complement strand
TGTTTTATTGATCTTCTCTCCGGTGTGAAAGTGTGTTAAAACTTCTTCAAAACCAAGAAATTGGCGTTCATGTCGATTGTGAAAGCCATTTGCATAGTCAAATGTTTGGTGCATATAGTCACTTCCATCGCCTTCTACTCCATCGAAAAAGATCGTTTCACTCAAAGTCCATTTTGAATAAGGTAAATTGGAGTTATTGCCTTTTTGCTTATAGTTTAAAGTAAGTTCTGCTCCTAGTGGATAATCAACGGACTCTAATAGATTAGTTCTTCCAATCATACTATACCGCGCTTTTACATTATCGTCACTATTTTCTGCAGTTAAGAAATCTACAAAACCATCTCCATTTATATCTTGAAAAGCTTCATATACATTTCCAGTGCCTTGTCCTCCAAAAAATTGGAAGTTAAATGAGATTTTTATCCAAAAGAAAATTAAGGAAAAGGTAAATCCACCATTAACGGATTCACCTAGTGACTCGCCTTTATCGAATTCCGATATATTGAGCCATTCAATGGGAGCAGTGAACCCATTTCCAGTATTAAATTGAACCATAAGGGGATCGGAAGAGACGATCAAGTCAAGAAGTGCATCACCGTTAAGATCTACAAATCCAGATGTACTTCCATTAAAGGTTTTTGTAGCACTTACTCCACCAAGAATACTACCATTGCTTATATTAATTCCTACACCAGCACCTAGATCTAATGCTTCGCCCGTGCGAATAATGGTAAATCCCCAATTTTGAATAGGGGCGAACTCGTAACCTAGATTCAAGGCAACATCCCCATTTTCCCATACTTTATCTTCTAGCGCATCGCCATTTATGTCCAAGAAAGTATGAACAGCTTTGTCTGAATCTGTACCAAAACTAGCAGATAAGCCTACCGCCTCTGTTGCGGATTCAAAAGAGCTTCTTGCTTTACCTGCATTTGATCTACTTTTCTGTTTTACTCGATTAGCAGATTTTGTACTACCTGTTCCCATAGATGCTCCTGCATTTTTGGGACTTGTACTACCAGGGTTCAGACCAGTTCCTAGTGAAAACGCTTCACTAAATGATTCATGAATTCCCCATTCGTAACTATTTTGAGTAGAACTTAACCCACCTCGCATGTTCGTATATTGGATAGAAGTTTCGCTGATTATATCAGGATAGCGATCTCCATTGAAATCAGCAACATCCAATACACTATAGGAGGTGGCAGCTGTATAACCTGCACTACCAGAGACAGGTGTGCCCGGAACCCCTAGCCCTCCAAAACCTCCATTGCTATAG
Source organism: Saprospiraceae bacterium (assembly GCA_020627825.1). Lineage (GTDB taxonomy): Bacteria > Bacteroidota > Bacteroidia > Chitinophagales > Saprospiraceae > JAHDFB01. The sequence goes on along the minus strand of JAHDGD010000077.1, from coordinate 6,181 downwards.
TATTTTGTAATAAGTTCAGGTGCAGTAAATTTATCTCCTGTTCCCGCATTAAAGGATTCGGGGGAGACATTTTTCTTTCCTTTTCTGCTAGAACCCATTCTGGAAGGTGCAACAAATGCAAATTCGTCTGACCCTCGCCATGCCTGTAGTTTTGGATCAGACGTCATTGCACTAATTAATTCGCCGTTGTTTCCTGTTCCTTCAAGATCAGTGCTTTCCGCATCTTCTTCTAATTGTAATGTGTCATTTGCTGCCTCGTTTTCGTCGATGTCTAAGGTTGTTAAATCAATAGGTTGATAACCTCTTCCATCGTTCCCATCATAGATAAATTGCCCCCAACCTCTATACATATGTCCATACTGACCGTCTTTAAAATTCATAGATGACCAAAGACCACATTGATTTATATAGTTATCTTCATCAGTGGTTACTTCGTTGGATTCAATAATTAAGTCGGGTCCATTGGAAGATTTTTCATAATAAACATCTACATACAGACTATCGAAACCTTCAACATTTATTGTGTCATGGAAGTTAAGACCAAAATATGTGAAATTAATCGTGCTATCTTTTTCACCTTTCAATTTTGCACTGACAATAAAGTAATCTGTAAAAAAGGTATTCTCGAACACGATATCTATGATTGCATTTTCTGAATCATTCAGTGGCATAGGAGTTCCTAGATTTTTGTTGAAAAAATAGCCTGAGGAATTTACTGTAGCACAAGATGAAAACAAAGGATTCCCGTCATCATCTTCGGTTGTAGATCCGTCAGCAAGTTCTGTATAGATTACAGTAGGTTCCCAAGTAATTTTTTCCCAGGCTATATTAGTCTCCGATTCCATGCTAAACTGTAACTCATCGCCCTGATTTACGGATATATTTTCAATAACCCAGGTGCTATCGATAAGCTGGTTCATATCAATAAGCCATTCTTGATTGTAAGCTCCACTTATCCGAAGATTTACATGATCGCTTATAAAGGGTTTAAATATGTCACTTCTTATTTCAATGGTTCCATCGTATTGTAATCCAAGGATCTTCCTTTCAGACAAAAGGAAATCTTTTTCGGCTTCATAAGTAAAAGTTGACTGGTTATCAGGCGTTAGGAAATCATCGTTTGCATAGCTTATAATAGGATTCCATGAGACTTCATCATATAGACCATCGTAAATAGAATGTACACGGAAATAAATAAGATCTCCTTGATTTACCGTAAGGTTGTTCAAGTTAGTTGGTTCATAGCTTGTGAAATCAAATGGTCCTATTTCTTGACTCCATATTTCTTGTGTACCAATCTGTACACTAACTCTTACGCCATCTTTTAAAGAATATGCTAGGGATTCTGGAGAGTTATCTTCAATCAAAGAAACTGGAGCATTAATGCTAATTTCACCGTCAAATGGAGCTCTCCAAACTCTTACCACATCATGTAAAGGATTGATGTTTTCTTCTTCAGCTTGTGCCTCAGGATCAAATTCAACAATCGATGGATCTAGTGCTTCTCCTTTATAGATGATGCTAGGAGTTAATCCCACTTCTTCAGAAAATGTTGGAATACCGTTGTTTAGATAGTTAAAAAATACTTTACCTTCATGCACCACATCCATAAGTTCGTCCCCATTGAAATCGATAAAATAAGTTGTAGTTTTTGTTGTACCTTCTTCATGCGTGTATCCTGCATATACAGGAGGTAAATTTAATTCAGCACCAAGATTCCAAGAATTTGTATTCGAAACACTAAAGTTGTTGATCCCATCTATTTTCGTTTTAGCGCCAAAACCTTCAGTTCCTTTTTGAAATAAATTGGGACGATAATACAATGCATCATTTTCTTTCCATATTTTATCGGGTAAACCATCTCCATCAATGTCTATAAATGCAGTCACACCTTTACTGGAATTATTAGTGTATCCTCCATTAGGACCTACAGTAAAGTCTTTTGTATTGGGTGGACTTACAAATCCTACAGTTACAGAGGCATTAAAGCCAAGGGATTGGCTATTCGCACTACCTAAGAGAGTCGGTTTTCCATTAAATGCTTCTATATTGCCTGTAATATTTGTAATGTCGATATTATCTTTAGGCACATTCCAAGCTATTTCATTAGAGTAAGCACTACCATTTTCTTCGATATCATTGAAGTAGTGAAAATCATACGTGTAGAAAAAATCGTTGTTGGAATCTAGGATATCTATAGATGATAACAAGGTTTTTCCAAAAGCACCAGTCTCATATTCAAATGTATAGGCACGGATTTGTTGCGTTTCATATTGGACATCAATGCGAGAAAGAAGTCTTTCATCAGAGATAAGTAGACCCATTCGACCTGATGTTTTGATATCGGATCTAGGGGCCTGTTGGAGTGAAAAGTGGATGGAGTATTTTCCTTGTGTGTTTTCGTATCCTGTGTACAATATACTTGCTGGATAAATATTTACACCCGCTTCGCCTTGAATTTTTTGATAGTGATATAAGATATTATTTCCATTTCGGTCTATTGTTTTCATCAACATCCATTGTACGATTCCTTTTTCAAAGGACAGTGCATGAGGGGCACTAAAACCACTTTCTGGTGTTCCACCATAATACTTTTTTATTCCATTTTTTTCGATAACTTCCCACCAATAATTTGTGGGTTGATCTCCATGTCGAATAATGGTTTGGAATGTAGTGTTTTGGCGTAAAACGAAGGATCGATCTGCTTCTCTTGGATATTCAGCAGCTCTGTGAAAAACAGGGCCCATTTGCTCACCATCCAAAAGATAAATTTCACTTTCAATTGAATTTGAAAATTGAGGAACGCCCCATCTTGTATCAAGTACTATGGAGGAAATCCCAGTATTCCATCCATATCCTAGCCAGGTTGTAGTTTCTTCCGAATCATAGTCTATGCTCATAGAAGGTTCCATGCCTTGTCTTCCTTCTGCGAATTTCAATGGAAAAGAAAGTGCAGCATTTCCAGTTACTGTAGCTTTAGGAATTGAAATAAAACTTATGTTTTTGCTAGCGTTTGCGTATTCTATATCATTCCAAGTGCTTGAGACATGTCCCAGATTCATGGTTTGAGGCACAGTGTCTTGTTTACTTGCATTCAAGGAATAGGAAAGACATATAAGTATAAATATAAGGTGTTTCATTGTTTCAATTTAAGGCTGTTGAATGATCAATTTTTTGGTAATTGTTGACGAACCTGATTTCACTGTGACCAGATAGACTCCGTTTTGACGTACATAAAATGTATCATTAATCATTAAAGCATTGGTATATCTACGTTTTTCAATTGATTGTCCTAGTATATTCTGAATATAGATTTCGGTAGGATATATGTTTTCAAGTTCGATCTTTAGATTGAAATAACCATCTGGACTAGGGTTTGGAAAAATACCCATGGAAGAAATATTGTTAGCGAGTATATTTGAATGAATCGCATATTCACTATTGCAATGTTCATTGAACATTTTAAGCCAATAAAGTCCATCTTCGTCTAAGGATATAACTGAACCCAAAATGATTTTTTGTTCAGGTGTTATCCATTCATATTCCCAGTTACCTTCTATTCCAAAGGAAGCATCTACCGTCTTGTCATCTTTCTTATCAAATACAAAATGTCTTTGTATCTGTAATTCGGGAATGGCTGTATCTTCTATATTGATCTGTTGACTAAATGCTGATTCTCCTTGAACGGTAACACTTAGTCTATACTGACCTACTTCCAATCCATTTAATTCTATTGTATTTTCTGACAAGACATTATTGTAGATTTTTTTATCAGAGTGCAAGTGTACCAATTCGAACCTAAATGGTGCCTCAATTCCTATAAAATCAACTTTTATACGTGCTAATATACCTTCATTACAATGAGCTTTTCCTATTTCGACATCCATCCATTTTTCGGGAGCATGAAGAAATGATAGCTCCTGACTTCCATCGAAAAACTGAACATTTTTAAACCCATCAATTGTGACACAATATCGTTTTGAAGCATTATTTTGCTTAATTTTCATCCAGAGTTTATGATCTTCTGGAATTTGATGTAAGATTGCCTTTTCATCTATAGAAACTTGAAAGTTTTCATTGACAAAATTGGTGTTTTCTATCTTCCATTTTCGATCTAGATACGGCATCCCTTCATTGCTTTCGACGAATAGTAATTGATCATTCGTGTCTCCCCATACCAACGATTGATTTTTTTCAAATTCCTCTTGATTTAATTCATTTGTTTCCTTAATCTCACTTAATCCTATAGATAAGTATCCTTCATTCAGTTTTGATTGCGATTGCTTTTGGTAAAGACCATATGCTTTGTTTTTCGCAATACCTGCAACATGGTGATGAAATGCTCTATTTGAAGTAGCATCCCACAATGGTTCTTGATCTGGGGATAAAATATAATTAGAAAATGGATCAAGCGTCACACTGTATTTCAATGCTAAACTTGTTTCAAGGATATTTTTAGCAATAGGACTTAGTACTTGATCAAAACCAATGCATTCTCCTAGTAATGCTTCACATGATACGACGGGTAAATCTTTTCTTATTGGTTTGCCTCCCAATGTAAAGCTAGTTTGTAAAGCACTAACCTCTTGATCTAGAAATCCAGAGATATAGAAAGATCCAGGTACATGATCTATAAAATTTAAAAATTTCCCTTCTCGTAAATCAGCATAACGATAATTAGTCAAAATTTTAGTTTGATTTTTTTCCTCTTCAATTCCCCAAATAAACTGTTCAGCGCTATTCTTAGGAGTTTTGAATAGTGAGTAGATCGTTAACATTTGTTGCTCCTGTAAGTCGATTTTCAATTGATTGGTTTTAAGAGACCATATGGGGTTGAAATTTTGAAAATGAATGGTATCTGAACAGAAATAGGTTACTTGAGAAGTATGATCTGCTAAGCACCATTCGTCGTTTACTTTTTTGGGTTTAACCCAAAATTGTTGAGCTTGAGAAAAGGTGCAAATGCTGGTAAAAAGGGTAAGGTATAATAATTGTTTCATTAGATTAATTGTAAAAAGGTATATGATATCCTATCGTTAATTTATAGGCAGAAAGTCTGTTGACATTTTCGATGAAATAAAAACCATTTGCTAATGTTTCCATCGAATCAGTGATCCCCAGTATATAGGAAAAGTGTAGATTAAGTCCCATAGGCATGTCGTATCCTATTCCAGCACTAAGCGAGGCGATACTATTCCCTTTAAGAACTTGTCTTAAACTCTGCTGAATCTGTAAATCAGGTCCTAGAGTAGGTTGATTCGAAACATAGGTTAATCTTGATTTATTGATAATTAGATTCAGTTCTGGCGCTACAGAAAGATGAATTCCAGCTGCTAAGTAGTATTTTATTTTAGGTAAAATTGATAAGTAATTATAATTAAAATCAATTGAATAATTAAAGTCTTCTACATCTTCATAATAGAATCTACCACCTAGATCAGCATAATGGATTTCTGGTTGAATAGCAAATTTGGATTTTTTGAATCTGTAGAAAACTGAAGTTCCAGCTGTAAAACCTACTGTTCGAATACTTTTTGTTTTAAAAGTTTCAGCAGGAAAAATTGGTCGAATTAAAGTGGTTTGTATATCACTAAGTCGTGAGTAGGTAGCTCCAGCATGAAATCCATAATAAAATTCGGTTTCTTCTAACTGGGCATATGTTTCAGAACTTAATAATCCGATGCTGAAAATGAGCATCAATTTGATAAATAATTGCTTTGGCATAGCGAAATTTTTTGGTTTAAAATTGTGATGCAAATATGCTAGCCAATGACAGTTTGTAACGAAAAATGTGGGTGGACAAAGGGTGGACAAAACCCGTGAAATCTATGAATTTGTTGACTTTTGGGCTTAAAGCCCAAAAAATATCATCTTTTTATGCAAAAAATGAAATGTTACTTTTATAATTCAAAAAATTCATTTCGAGATCTTTTTATAAAGATTTTATACCGTACTTAGTATGACTTTTGGTTTTCTATATTTTGCTAAAATTTAGAAATTAGAGTATTTAACGTGAATAATGGATAAGGAATTTTATCAGAAACCATTTAAAAGGTTAGGTTTGACTATAAATTTCGAAGGACTAGCCTTAGCTAATTCGAGGAATTTCTAGAAAAAAGATGACCATTTAAATGGTTTTACAAGCTATTGACATTTCTACATCCATCTACTTCGTTCTATT
>JAHDGD010000284.1 GCA_020627825.1 Saprospiraceae bacterium | reverse complement strand
CCGTTCGCCAATTCTGAATTCTACTACAGCATCCGTTAGATCACTTTTAAGAAAATTTTCAACAACCGTAACTCCTCTTGTTTTCATTCGAATGACACAAGGCTTTTTTGATTTTAAATGCCTATCTAACAACAAACTATCACAATAATGCCGATCATAAATGGTAATTGCATGTCGTGGAATATGATCAAAATTTAGATGCAGGGCCACTAATTCGGCAACTGCTCTTGGATGTGGAATAATGCGAACAAACACCTTGTTAAGCAAATCATGTATGGCCAATATTTTACAGGCGGCAACGCCTCCATGTTGGTTTTCGTGTACACCTATAAAACACCTATCTTCTGGCGTGTCGGGTACACGTACCGCTGTACCATCAACAGCAAGCAAAATAAACCCTTTCCAGCGTTTTAAAGGAATATTCGTTTTATAGAATATTTTTGTAACAAAGAAGAATAAGTCAATAAAAAAAGAAAGACTTACTTTTGATCGAGCAAGAGAAAAAGCGCTCTTCGTTGGAGGTAGTTTAGGGGAAAATAAATTCGACTGAAATAGAAGCTCGGCGTCCATACTTTTTTTAAAAGACTTAAAACGAGGACCACCGTCTTTTGAAAATCCAGTTTCCGCTTTCGAGTAAAATCACGACTAGGAAAATTAATATATTTTTTTCTTTTTAATGGATGTATACCGCTTGAAATAATAAAATTTCGAAGCTTAATCATTTGATCTTTTAAGTTTAATAAGTTGGTGTCACTTTTCATAAGCATAGTCTACAACTTTTTGTGCACTTTTCACTAACTTTATGGGAGTAAACAATGCATCCAATGTCCATCCCTCCCAGTCGGTCGGCACAACTCATATGCCCAGATGTTGGGGACAATCAATGAAAAGAATAAAACTACATACTGAATCTTTTGAGTTCAAGAATGGAACAGAAAAAAAGGGAAATCTTTTAGTGATCCGTTGAAATCTTTTAGTTCTTGTTTGTATCACGCCTTTACTTTACACTTATTAATTAATCATTAAAGTAAAGACATGAAAGTAACGAAAGAAATGTACGACAAAGAGCTACAAGCTCAATATGGGCAATTTCTAACTCTTATAACCATAAACAAGAAAAAATGGGGGCTTAGAATATTGGATAAACTCGCCAGACTTGTTAGTAAAGGGAATAAAGTTAAGGGGGTAGTAAATAAGACCCTGTATATTTCAAGTACAACAACCCAAAAACACAAAATTCGAACTAGGATTTACAGACCAAAAGGAGTAACGAAAACTCTTCCAGTAATGGTGTATTTTCATGGAGGCGGATATATGATGGGCTTACCTGAAATAGCAAACACATTTTATACAGACATAATAAAGAGAAAGGATATTGTTATTGTTGCACCAGACTATCGAAAATCTCAAAAACATCCTTTTCCTGCTGGGTTTAATGATTGCTACGATACCCTTCTATGGGTACGTGATAATGCCAATAAACTCAATATAGACCCAAGCAAAATTATTGTAGCCGGACATAGTGGAGGAGGTGGAATGACCGCAGCCATAACCTTGAAAGCTCGTGATACTGGTGACGTGAAACTTGCATTTCAGATGCCAATCTATCCTATGATTGACCATAGAATGATAACTGAATCATCGAAAATGATGGGTTCTACCATGTGGGATGCAGAAATTAATGCTAAGGCTTGGGGACTGTACCTGAGAAATATTAGAGGAGATGTACCTAAATATGCTTCGCCGTCTTTGAACGAAGATTACAGCGGATTTCCTCCAACCATTAGCTTTGTAGGAGATTTAGAGCCATTTTATGATGAGAATATTGCGTATATTAAAGCTTTGAAAAAAGCAGATATCCCTGTAAAATTCAAAATTTTTAAAGGAGGATACCATGCATTTGAGATAGGTTCTCCAAAATCAACAATGGGTAAGGCAGGGAATGCATTTCAATTAGATGCCTTTGAAGAATTTTATGATAAATATATTCAGTAATTGTGAAAAAAAACCTTTTTAAAATCAATTTTATGAAACAGGTCATTGAAATAAGAAAGGTTTCTGAAATACATCAAATGAGTGGTTTGCCAAAGCCAAGTCACCCTCTTGTTAGTGTGGTATACAATAGAGACTTAAAGGCAGTTGCAAACGTGCAAGGTGTTAAGTTAATCAATCATTTATATACAATCATTTTTAAATCCTCTTCTGTATGTGGTTCTTTCTCCTATGGCAGAAGTACCTATGATTATGAAGAAGGCACATTAGTTTTTACTGCTCCAGGACAAGTAATGGAACTGGGGAATGATGGCGTAGAAATGGACCAAATAGATCCAGATGGCTGGTCATTGGTATTCCATCCAGATATTTTTAGGAAGTCTGACTTATCGGATAAAATTAGCAAGTATTCCTTTTTTCAATATGACTCAAACGAAGCTCTACATGTTTCTGAACAAGAAAAAACGTCTATTGAAAATTTATTAGAGAAGATAACGCAGGAATATAGCCAAATGTTGGATAGACATAGCCAAAATTTAATCGTATCTAATATTGAGTTGTTCCTAGATTATTGTTTGCGATTTTACGATAGGCAGTTTTTTTCAAGAGTTAATTTAAATAGTGATACTATATCAAAATTTGAACGACTCCTCATCAATTATTATGAGTCTGATAAAGCTCATCAAAACGGAGTTCCGAGCGTAGAATATTGTGCCAAACAACTAAATCTATCACCAAACTATTTGAGCGACCTACTTAAAAGAGAAACAGGAAAAACAACATTAGAACACATTCACTTCTTCTTAATAGAAAGAGCTAAAAACAGCCTGCTCAATTCTTCCGATTCCATAAGTAGAATAGCTTACTCTTTAGGCTTTGAATACCCGCAACATTTTAGTAATTTGTTTAGGT
>JAHDGD010000076.1 GCA_020627825.1 Saprospiraceae bacterium | reverse complement strand
TGAGAATCCATTTGATCCCATGGCTGCGGATTTGTTTTGGATTTATTTTGGCGGTTACGATTACATACTTCAATCCTTTGGAAATCAATTCTCAGGGAAAGAATTTATTAAAGAGGGTGTTTTAGATTTTTTAGCACATAGTTATAAACTTAAAACAATCTTTGATCAATTACCTGAAGGTGAGCAATATGAACCAGGAGCTGAAAACTTCAATTATGGGAAATTGGACCATGGCAATGAAACCCATTATGAAAGAACCCATTCTGATTTTGAACAATACAATACAGAACTTAAAGAAAAAGATAAAAGACAAAATGTTTCTTCGTATCTTATGAAATTAAGAGCCGTATTCGAAGAGCATTTTGCTGAGACAGTGGATGTAGATGGGATCGATGCCTTGGAACATATCGTTTTTGAATCGTCGAAGTATTTTACTATTGAAACAACTCTCAAATCCTATATTGAGTTGTTGTGGGATGAAGTATTTCCATTGGAGAAGTTTGAACATATTATGAGTTGTGAGCTACTGTCTAAAATTGTGTTTGCTACCCAGTCTTTTTTTATAGAAGATGATATGCCTGACATATACGATGACTTTAATGGGGCAGATTACTGGATAAAGAATTCGAGTCAGGACCAAGGGCTAGAATCCATCAACGAATTGTTGCATCCTTCCATACCCATGTATCAAAGCCCAGATATATGGAATTCCTCCAATGATGATCCTACAGATATGGAACGAGTTCCATTATCTTTAACTGGACCCAATTATTTGAAGATAAAAGTACGAAATCGAGGAATAGACAATAGTTGTCAACATGGAGTTTTACGCGTTTATGCAACGACTACTCTAGGCCAACAACAATGGCCTACTACATGGGAAGATCATGAAATAGGATCGACAATTGTAGGTCGAGTTGAACCAGGAGGAGAAAGAGTATTTGTATTTGATTGGAACGACCTTATTGACAATACGCAATGGTGGACAATCTATCAGAACGATCACCCATGGGGTGGAGGAGAGTTTCCCACTATTTCTTTAATAGACTATTTATCTATATACACTAGACTTGAAGAAAGACAACATCCGAGTTGGACAGGACGGGTTGTTAATTTGGTAGAAGGAGATTTAGAGGAATATACTGGAGTGTATCAATTAGATGATAATTGTCGATCGTTTAATGGAATTGCATGGTTAAACATGTCGACAAAATATATCCATATGGTTGAGCCTGATGTGCCTCAAGACATAGGTGGGTTCGTTATGAACGATGATGTTCATGCCTTGGGGGTAGGAGATTCTATAGGAAATACTGTACGACTTCGGTTTGTAGTAGAGCCTGCTGTTGAATCTAGTATGTCCATCAATGAAACTACAGAAAACGGAGTAAAAGATCCATTGTTTTTCGATAAATGTAAGATATATATAAAACCTGAGTCGGAGTTAAGAACACTTATTACGTCTTACCATCCAGACATGCAATTTGATACAGAAGGACGCATAGAAATAACAAGTGATCAGTTTACAATTGATGACCTTATATTAGAAAAGGACAGAAGGTATAAGGTTGATGTGTTTGTAGAAACAAAAGAAAGCTTTGATGATGTGCGATTTTCATTTGAACAACTGGTTAAACATACTGAGGTAGATGAGGAAGGAATAGAAAAGGATGTTTGGAATGTAACAGGTGGTAAGAATTTTACTGTTCTGTTCAAAGAAAGAGAAGAAATTGATTCAAGATCAAAAGAGGATACTGGACAGCGAAACCAGAGTGTTTTGATACATCCAAATCCAACTCAGGGGCAGTTGAATATTTCTACAGTTGATGGGCAATTAAAAATTACCAGTATTGAAGTGTATAATGAAAGTGGAGAAAGACAAAATGTAGAAATGAATCAAGATTTTACAGATGTGTTTGTTTTAGAAACCTCTTCTTTAAAAGCGGGAATATACTATACCAAAATAATATTTCAAGATGGAAGTCAAGAGATTCGTTCATTTGTTAGAATAGAGTAAAACCCCATTTTCTGGATTATTAGCTCGCAAATAGTATTAAATTTCAGAATGGCGGATTATTAAATAGTAATCCGCCATTTTGTAATTTAATTAAGTTCGACTTTATACATTTCAGTATGTATCGTTCAATGATATAAATTGACCTTATACAATACCATTTGAAAATAAAAAAGTATAAAAACTGAATATTACAGTTTTATTACTTTTTCAGTAACCAGAAGTTTCCCATTTTTATAAAATGAAAACCAATATATCCCTTTATTTAATTCGGGTAGTTCAATATATTGTTGCTCTTGCATTGATTGGCTATAAATTTCCTTTCCTACTTGATCGTAGACTTTATAGAAATCAGGTCTAGTAGTCGTTTTAATATATACTTTATGTTCATCACGAATTGGATTTGGATATACAACGAAGTCAGTTGATTTTTCTAGATGGTGAGTCGAAGAGATGGTTTTGGGTACGATATTAACGATCACTTCTTCGTTAAGCGGAAGACTTTCATCGGGTAGCGAATCCCATGTAATAGAGGGGTGGAATTCGAAAAAAGTAAGATTATAAGTAAGGTTGTTTTCGAAGTTTATCGCATCATTGAGGTGAACCAAATGATTGTTTTGAATTGTTATGGAACTATCAATTAATTCCCCAGTATTTGCATCAAAATCAAATACTTTTACTATACCTACAGTATCCATGGGGAAAGTTGTTGAATTAAAAACGAATTCATTATCATTACTTTCTCTTTTGTGCAATTCAAAAGCAATTTTAAATATACTGTTTTCAATACCTAAAAAATAATTTGGAAGAAAAAGTTTTATTCTTGCTATTCGATTGTGCCACAAGTAATTTTGGTCGATGTCGTATTGTGCTATATAAATATTCCGATTAAAATACCTAAAGTCATATTCTACTTCATCAGGTTGAATTCCATAATATTCACATTCAGAAACATAATTATAAACTGTATAACTTCCATCGCGATGCGGAATAACAGTATGAATATTATCTTCGCAATTGTTGTTGTATGTTTGAACATTCATAAAGTTGCCATCTTTATCCACTCGGAATAAATAAGAATCTTTATCGGAAATTTCTATTTCTTCACCATGATCGATTTGAAATTCATTTAAAAATAAATCCTCACGATAATCTGTAAATCCATATAATGTTCCATTAAAGTCTACTTTTATTTTTGCGACTTCAGCTTCTTTACACTTGTTATTTTCTTTAAAAAAATAATCTACATGATCTGTATCAAGATCAATTCGTGCATAAAAATTTGGATCGTTGCTATATTCCCCTTGACAAGCAGACTTGTTGACCACATCATTTTCAAAAAGCTGGTCAACCATTTTCATAGTTTCTTTTTTACCAGTAATACCACCTGCTATATATAATTTTCTACTACGTATTTCAAAGTCATATAGTTGTGCGTTTTCTAATTTTAAATCATAAAAGACTTCTCTTTTTTCATCATTGAAGGTATAAATGGTATGATCAACTTGGTATAATACTCTTCCTTGTCGAATTTTTAAATTTTTAAAAAAGTTTGAGCTATCAACCATGACTTGATGACCTAGGTATTCATTTTTTTCCGATAATTCAAAAAGAATAGCAGAACTATTGAATAAGCTAGTAGGATACTCTTTTTCAAATTCGAATACAGGCTGATCATTAAAAAAGATCTGATCTCCGATTTTATGTTCAAGGAAATCTACAATGGCGAATTTTCTTTTTCCATCAGCAATTAAATCAATTTCTGTAAAACCATGTTCTTGATTTAAAGTAATCAAAAGAGGGTCAGAAAACTGTTGGGCTGTTGTGGTATTAATGGACCATAAAAAATAAAGCAATAAGAGCGCTAGGCTTTTACTCATAGTGATAAATTTATTGCATAAAGATAATGCAATAAAAACACATTTTGTATGGAATACCTTTTAATTGTCTTTTTAAAAAACATTTATCTGTTCATTACTTCTATTTCTTAGAATGGAACTCATTATTTCTCTTTTTTGGGCTTAAAGCCCAAAGAAATATTAGCTTAAAGCCTAATTATAATAATTTCAGTTTTATAAATGGCCTATCTTGCCCATATGGCTTTTAGCATTCAGAATTTAAATGATATTATGATCGCTATGCTATATCAATCAATAATCAATTTACTGATGAAGGTTTGGTCTTGAATTGTTGCTGAAATCAGATAGAATCCTGGCATTAAATCAAGTTCTATTTTGCCATTTTTTACAAATACATTGGATCGAACAATTTTGCCATTTAAATCCAATATATTATATGTGGTATTAAAAGGCAGTTCTTCATTTATTATGGAAAAAGTGCCTGTGTTTGGATTTGGTGAAATAATAAGGTCTTTTATTTCAGTAGGGTTTACAGATGTTGGTCCAACCGTAATTTCTACAAGCTCATGATCTACAATATTCTTTTGTACAATAAAAGTTTCATTGTTGTAAGTTACAGTTATTTCATGTTCTCCTTTGAATACTGGAGTCTCAAATTGGCCATTAATTGCGGTTGATCCACTTTCATTTGTCCACCAGTCATCAAATACGAGATCTATAAAAGCTTGTCCTGATGGTTTTAAATTCCAATTGATATCGTACATTGGCGCATTTCCTTTCCAGTGATTGCCGTCATAGAATCCCCACATGAGGAATGCTTCCATTTTAGGATGACTAAAAATCATTGTTAGAAAATCTGTTAAATACTTTGCCTGAATTTCAGGATCTACATTATCATCTATATCATATTCTGTTACTTTCATTTCTACGTCAAATAATGCATCAAATTCGTTTAATATCTCTTCAACTTTATAAATCGATGTAGGGAATGGGCCTATATGAGATTGAAAACCTATACCATCAATCTTGGATCCTGCATCTATTATTTCCGTCACAAATTGTTTATAAAGATCAGTTGTCGCTTGTCCAAAACCACCATTGGAAAGGGTTACATAATCATTAATATAGTTTGTATTGTTCGGTTTTAGTTCGGTTACTTTATCGAAAATATCTAGATATACTTCACGACCTGTAGTATAACCAGGTTCCCCTTTAAAAGCATTTTCTAAATCTCGATTAGTTGTAATTTCATTTACAACATCCCAGTCTGAAATAACATCACCTAAAATGTCATCTGTTAACATCAATTCAATTCGTTCCATCACTCGATTTTTTAGATAGGCTTCATTTGTTGCATTTTGTTGCATATCATTCGGAAGCGTATTCCATCCTGGCCATATTAATGTGTGCCCTCTTACTTCAATACCTAAGTCATCAAGGTATGAAATGGCTGCTTTTGTTTCTTGGGGTGTACCTAACCATTCTTCTTCCCAAGCATCCCATTTAAGTGCATTTTCTGTTACAGCTACATTGAAGCCATGTCCGTTTCCATCTAAATTGCTGATTTTTTCTACATAAACCGGGTTATAACAATCATTTCCTTCGAATCGACATGTCACTAAAGCTGAACCAAACCCAAAATCGTGCTTGGTCATATTTACTTGAACTTCTGCATTTTCTATTAAGTTGCCTTGGTTATCGACTACTTTTACGATTAGATTTCTTTTTCTTAAGGTATCTATACGGGCTGCTGCTTCAGCTCGCCAAGGGGCATCCTCTTCATTTCCGCCATAATTAGCAGGATTATATATACTAGGTACATCATTAAGTTCGTATGCTGTTTTATAGTTCAAAGCAGTAAATCCTGCTATTTCAAAATTTTGAACAGCTGATGCAAGGTGAAAACCGAATTTTATCTTACCGATAGTATATGTTTTACTGGCTTTAAAAGCGATGAAATATTGACTCCAATCTTGAGTAAAAGAAATTTCAGTATATACTTCTTTTTCAAAGTTGTCATTGTCTTCAATGAAAATTCTAAGATCGGTTTCTGGAGAGACTCTTCGAGCCCAAAATGCAAGTAATACTATATCATCTTGGTTTATTGTTTGGTTATTTGATATACCCCATCCAGAGTCCCAGGGGTTATTTCCAGTGCTATTAACGGTAATGGTTGTTTTTTTACTAAATGTAAAATTTTCGATGTCCTGGGACACCATGGTAGCATTTCCATAAATGGTAAAGTCATTTATATTGTCTAGTTCATTAGAAGAAAAAATGAAGCTTGGATTTTGTATAGCGTATTCATTTTCAAGTTGAGCAAGTAGCTCTTGATGATACAAATCCTGTCCATAGAGGGATGTAATAGAAACGGAAATAATTAGTATGGATACATATACTGCTTTCATATTTTTCTTTTGAACATTAAAAAGAATAAGGGGTATCATGCCCCTTATTCTTTAAAACAAATTGTTAACTATTATCGAATAACTAGTTTTTCTGTTATAATCGTCTTTTGTCCAGCCGTAATGTGTAAGAAGTAAATTCCAGACTGAACTTGATTTAGGTCAAGTACGGTATTCAACTTATTTAGTTGTATATCGCAAGGATGCGATTGGATAGTCCTTCCTGTCATATCGATAATACTGACAGTTACCTGGTCGAAGTCAGCAGTTAAATGAGCCTCAATTGTAAGACGATCTTGTACCGGGTTCGGAAATACTTTAGCAGCAACTACATCAGGAAAATCTTGCGTATGAACTACTAATGGTTGACCAAAGGAAATCCAATCTATATCTACTGTTCCATTGAAAAGGCCTACACCTGGATCAATGAAAAATTGCATACTTGCAAGTCTTTCAGGATCAACATCACAAGGTCCAGCATCACAAGGAGTTCCTCCGAATCCACCATCTTGATATACCCCAGTGTAATCGAATTCATAGATATCATATTCGGTGGAAAGATTGGAAGTTAATCCTGCCAATGAAGTTACATATCCTATATTATCTTGAACATCTACGCGGAATGGTAATCCATCTACTGAAGATTTTGCTCGAATGAAGATTAAATTATTATTGGATGTACCATTTACAAGTAAAGTTTCTTCTGTTGATTGATTGTGAAGACTGTATACAACAGGATTCCACATGCCACTTGTTCCGTCTCCTGTTACAGAAAATACACCATCAGCTTCGGAAAGGACCAATCCATCTGCACCAGAAACATTATCGATTACATCATTTAGGAAGTCATCAGCATAATTGTCTTGTCCGACAGGTCCTGGGTCACCTATAGTTTCAAGAGGATTTTGGGTGGAAACCCAATCAATTGTAACGTTACCTGAGAATCCTCCATCATCTGGATTCAAATAAAGGAGTAGATTGTTTATTGTAGTACCATCAACATCGCATGGTGCATCGTCGGAATTACAAGGTGTTCCACCGTAACCACCATCTAAATAGGCACCTGTAAAATCAAATTCAAAGACTTGATATTCATCGGTAAGAGAAGTCGCTTGAGCTTGAAGATTGGAAGCATAGCCTGCTTCATCTTGTAGATCAATTCTTAGTACTGTGCCGTTCACATTTGTTTTTGCTTTAACATATAGTTTGTTATTCAATGTAAAATCAGCATTAAGGGTTGTTCCATTATCTTGGTCATGTAGATCATAAGAATATGCAGCATATGGTCCTGCAGACCCATCCCCCGTTAATATTAATTCTCCGTTTATCTCTTCAGAAGTAAATCCAGCAGGGTCAGAAACAAAGTTTATGTCGTTGTCAAATTGATCAGTGTACTGCAGGATATCAGCTCCTAGTGGAGCACCGACAGATAAGTAGTCAAAAGATACTGTTCCATTAAATGCACCATCAGCAGGATTTGGATACAACAAGATGGCAACAATAGCTGTTCCATCAACATCGCAAGGAGCAACATCCGCTTCGCAAGGTGTTCCTCCATAACCTCCATCTTGATAAACAAATGAAAAATCATATTCTGCAACAGATTCTTCAGTGCCGAACACTTTTGTAACAGCTGGAAGAGAGGTGATGTAGCCAGAAGAATCGATTAAATCCATACGGATCAATGTGTTCTCTACAGTGCTTGATCCTTTAAGAAAAATCTTGTTATTTCCAGTGACATCGATCATTATAGTTTCACCAGTATCGCTATTGAAAGGCGTATAAGATGCAGCTTGATAAGCACCTGCAGTTCCATCGCCTGTAATGCTCATTCTTGAATCGACTTCTTCGATGGCGAATGCATCGGCAGAAGTATATGGTATTCCATCATTAAAGTGATCTCCGTATACCAATACATTTTCTCCAGGATCTATGGCTTCAAGAGCGGTACCGATTGATATGTATTCTATCTGTACTTGTTCAGAAAAGCCCTCAACCCCAGGATTTATGAAGAAGGTAAGATTGCCTATTCTTGTAGCATCTACAGGACAAGGTGCTGTTTCAGCTGTACAAGGCGTTCCTCCATAACCTAGATCATTGTAAAATCCAGTAAGGTCATATTCATAAGTTGCCCATTCATCCGTGAGTACTTTTGTTACAGACCCAGATGTTGTAATAAATCCATCTATATCTTGAGCATCACAACGTAATGAAATTCCAGGCGCGCTTCCTTTTGCACGAACAAATATTTTATTATCGCCTAAGGTAAGATCAATATCTGCAGTATCATTAGTGACCATATTGTGAAAATAATACACCATAGGATTCCAAGGACCTGCTGTTCCGTCACCATTGATTTCCCAAATTCCATTTTCAGTTGCGCCATTGTATCCAGCACCATAAGAGATAAAACTATCGACCATCTCGCCTTCAAATTGGTCTTGATATACATCGCTCATGGGCCCAGTTGATGGCTTTTCGCCAAAAGAAATGTAATCGAAGACAAGTGTACCTTGAAAACCTCCTTGTCCAGGATTAATAAACAGTACTAGCTCAATGATATTGGTGCCATCAACAGGACAAGGCGCATCAGCACTAGCACACGAAGTTCCTCCATATCCTCCGTCTTGATAGGCTGTGTATTCAAATTCTAATTCTACATAATCATTGAGGACAGTTCTGGTAACATTGTCAATGGTTGTAACAAAACCATTGGCATCTTTGGCATCAATTCTTAGTTGAGTTCCTATAGAACTTGCTTTAACTCGGGCAAAGATTTTGTTATTTCCTGACATGTCAACACTTATTGGACTTCCGGTATCATCCAAAAATGTCATTCCAAATGGATCATAGGCTCCACTAGAACCATTCCCAGTAATGGTCCATTCAGATCCAGAAATAGAGCTTTCAAGTCCATTTCCTCCAAATGTATTTCCGTTATCTTCATCGAACTGATCAAGATATACTTGACCATAAGCAAGTCCAATTGTTAGTAAAGAAAATAAGCAAATGAGTACATTTCTTTTCATAATAATTATAAATTTAATAATGAGTGCTAAACTTCTAAAGCTTAGCGTATAAAGGTATTTTAGTTGACTTCTACAAACTTGAAGTTGTCAATGTTTATTTCTAATTGTTCCGGGCTGTTTTCAGGGTTAATAAGATGTATTTTTACAACTTTTATGTCTTGAGGATCAATGGTAAGACCATCTAGATCTTCAAATCTATTAAGAGGCAAAGACACATTTGTCCATCCTTCTTCATCTATAGTGACATTGGTTGAAAAGTCATTGAAACTACCACTTCTTTGTTTGAGTATGATGGTGATTACTGTTTCATCTCTTCCATTATTGTTGTAATCAAATTCAAGGAAGGTATTATTCAAATCACTATTTATGTCATATACATTAAAGATGTCAGGAGAAGCCGATAAGTGTTCGAACCCGCCAAGCCAGATGGCATTTTCATCTTTGCCAGAAAGTGTTAAATAATTTCCATCTAAACTTATTGCTGGATTGTTTCCTACAGCAGTACTTGCTGTTTCGTTTATGTTGCCGTAAAAAAGCCATTGAGAAGCATCAGCATGTAATCCATTCCCATCAAAATCAGATATCAAATGATCTATGGTTGGAAGAAAGACTTTATTGGTTAGTACTTTTCCGCCATCAGCCTTTAATGTTATAAATCCTTTTTCTGCACCTTCAGGCACTTTTACAATAAGAGAATCTTCAGCTAAAAATTGAATCTCGCCAGGAATACTATCGTGAAATAAAACTTCAATAGGTTCAAAGAAATTTTCTCCAAGAATTGTAATGTTTGAAGAAATGGGAGCAGCATCAGGATAAAATGAATTGAGTTTTGGTGCTTCCAATGTGACCCTGAATGGAAGGTTCATAGTACCTCCTGAAGTTTCAATCTTAATGGTGTTTTCTCCTAAAGGCGCATTTTCAGGTACTCTAAATAAAATCGCATGTTCTGCCCCATATGACGGATTAAAATCAGCAGGAACGTCATTATTGAAATTGATTTTTCTGATATCATTAAAGTGCTGCCCTTCAACAATGATAAGAGTCTCAGGAGGTCCAAATTCTGGTGCATATGAATCTAGAATTGGTTCTTGTTTTTGACAGCTTATCAGTATGATAACAAAAAAGCTTGATATAAAAAGGGAAATATTTTTCATCATTAGTATCCAGGGTTTTGAGTAAGATTTGGATTGATGGCTAATTCATCCGCAGGAATAGGAAACAACGTGTGAAAGTCTTTCATTTGTTTACCATGTAAAGCCATTCTTTCTTGAATGTTATTCGTTCTAAGAAGGTCAAACCATCTTTGATTTTCGAATGCAAACTCTGCACGTCTTTCATTGAGTACTAATTCGCTATCTACGACACCTACAGAGGGTAAACCAGCACGAGATCTAACTTGATTAAAAGCATCAACAACATCAGGAGTAGTCGAAAGGCCTCCATTTTTTGAACAGGAAGCTTCAGCTAATGTCAGTAGAACATCTGCATAGCGAATGACATGAACATTTTGTGGACTCGTCATAAAACATACATCTGATCCTCCTCCAATAACATATTTTTTGATATTTGCATTTGATCTACTTATAGAAGTCGTTGGATAAGAGTAACCGCCATCTTCAGGATTGATTTCTGGATATTCATTACCTGCTGTCATAATGGTTTGATGCTTTCTTAAATCACCTTCTTCCCATATATCTTGGATGGTTGTTCCAGGGTTATTAATATTCGGTCCAGATGGAACTTGAGAACCCCATCCGTCACTTGCTTTTGTTATGCCTTGTCCCCAAGGAGCAAAGAATGCTTGAAGTGCATTTCCTGTTCCCACTGGTCCACATCCTTGATACTGTACTTGAAAGATAGATTCAGCATTATTATCTGATTTATTTTTAAGAAAGTTATCATCAAAATTATCCATCAATTTATATTGTTGTGATGCAATGATTTCTCTTGCTATGTCCATAGCATCATCATACCTCTTATCCGTTAAATACACTTTAGCAAGTAGAGCACCTGCTGCACCTTTTGTAGCTCTTCCAACATCAGTTCCAGTGTAAGCACTTGGAAGAAATTCATATGCTGTCATTAGATCGTCAATGATAAGGTCATAAACTTCTGATATCGGATCTCTTGTTACATTTAAGTCATCTGATATAGATGGCACGGTTGTAATGATGGGTACATCTCCAAATAAACGAACCAGATCGAAATAAGCAAAGGCTCGCATAAATTGACCTTCAGCTATAATGGCATTTTTCTCTATTTCATTCATTTCAATATTGGGAACAAAATTGATCACTTGATTTGCTCTCGCTACCATTTTGAATCGCTCTGCCCATCCTTCTGAAACAGGACCATTATCCGCCCCAAGCGTAAAATTATCTATTGGAGAAAAGTCGGGGTCATTTCCTCCTGGTTCCGTATTATCAGAAGGGATTTCTGTCAGCATCCATGATTTTCCATACCAGTTAACACTTTGCATGGGCTGATAAACCGATAGAACAGCGAGTCTTGCATCTTTAGCCGTCTTAAAAAAAGAGTCAACAGATAATTGATCTTGAGGAGGTCTTTCCAAAAATTCTGAACAAGATGGAAATGCAAAACATATTATAACGACTGTTATAGCTACCTTTAAAGTCTCCATACTCTTATTTATTTGCTTCATAGTTTTCATTTTAAAAGCCAATATTTAATCCAAAAGTGAATGATCGCGAAACTGGGAATCTTCCATTATCAATGCCACTTAAAAGGGGATTTTGATTGAAAGAGCCTATCTCTGGATCATAACCTGAGTAGTTGGTAATGGTTAAAAGATTTTGAGCACTAACATATGCTCTTAGATTAGTTAAGCTTAATCTCTTTGTGTAAAGTACTGGTAATTTATAACCAAGCGTAACATTTTGTAATCGGACATACGATCCATCCTCCACAAATCGATCTGAAATTCTTCTATTTCTATTGGGATCATTTCCATTTGATCTTGGGATAGTTCCTTCTGGATTAGTAGGTGTCCAACGATCAATTACATCAACAGATTGATTCACCCATGCACCTGTTCCTGCAAGGTCTCTTCTTAGTAAGTTATATATTTCATTTCCATAAACCCCTCTAATAAATATGTTTAAATCAAAATTTTTGAATGCGAAGTCATTGATTAAGTTAGCTGACCAATCAGGATTTGGATTACCTATGAATGTACGATCTTGATCATTTATTACACCATCCTCATTTAAATCTTTAAATTTAATATCTCCTGGGCTTGTACCTACTTCTTGAAATGGAGATTCACTGATTTCTTCTAAAGAAGTAAAAATGCCATCTGTTACATAGCCGTAAAATTGACCAATAGGCTCTCCTTCTATGGTTCTTGTTATTGGTAATCTTTGCATGACACCAGGTAAAGCACCATTGGATCCCAATTCCACTACTTGATTTCTATTGGCTGAAAAAGTGAAAGTTGTTGTCCAATCAATTGGTTTTATTGAATTCTGTGAATTAATAGTGAATTCTATGCCTTGATTTATCATTTCGCCGATATTTACAAATGGGGCATTAAATCCTCCTGTAGTGGCTGGTATGATTTGTTGTAAGAGCATGTCCTTTGACACCTTATGGTATACATCTAGAATAAATTCCAATCGATTATTATAAAGACCAAGATCTACACCTAGATTTGATTGAATGGAAGTTTCCCATTTTACATCTGGATTTGCAATATTGTCTAGACTATACGCAGTAGTTAGTTGATTTCCAAACGCAATAGTCTCAGATCGTAGTAAAGGTCTAAATGAAAAAAGGCCTATTTCTTGATTGCCTACTGTACCATATCCAACTCTTAGCTTTAAGTTGTCAATGACATCAATATCTTTAAGAAAATTTTCTTCAGAAATTCTCCACCCTAGCGCAGCAGAGGGGAAATGGCCATATCGATTGTTTTCACCGAATCTAGAAGAACCATCGATTCTGTATGTACCAGTTAATAAATACCGATCGAATAAGGAATAATTAACCCTTGTAAAGTAAGATAAAAGTGCCCAATCTCCTGCACCACCACCATTTACTTGAGTGCTAGCATCACCGAGGTTAAGTTCCATTAACTCATTATTAGGCAAATTATCACGTGCGGCATAGAGCCATTCGTATTTTCCTTCTTGTGCTTCAAATCCCAATAAGGTTGTTAATTTATGATTTTCATTGAATTGCTTATCGTAGAACAATAAATGTTTATTGATCCAGAAAGTAGAATTGTTTAAATTTCTTCTAACTCTTGCATTTCTGCTTTGATTTGCTCTTTGAAATTCTGGCCAAAATGTATTATGATTACTATATAAAATATCGGTTGCTAGTTCAGTTTTATATCTTAGACCTTCTACTAAATCTATTTCTAGATATGCACTTCCCAAAATCCTGTTTTTTCTATTGATATCTTGTGTTTCAAGAGCATTCGCCAAAGGATTATTGAACGTCAAAATAACATTTTGATCAGGAGTTCCGAATTCTCCTGTCAAGGTTTTGGCAGGAACAATAGGTGGAGTAAGCAATGCTGTATAAATGACCCCATTGCTGTTGTCATTGAATGTAATGTTTTCTTTGGTTCGCGCCAGATTTAAATTACCACCTACTCGAATTCTATCGCTATAATTATGAGTAAGATTAAGCTTTCCAGAAAATCTTTCAAATGCTGATGCTTGAACGATTCCATTTTTTTGATGAAATCCACCTGAAAAAGAAAAGGTCGTACGTTCGTCACCCCCACTAAGTGAAATCTGATGATTATGCATAAAAGCATTTCTGAATACTTCATCTTGCCAATCAGTTCCTTCTCCTAATAGATCTAAATATTGAAACTCTTCAATATTAGTATTGCCTCCATTAGCATCGATAATATACTCAGCATATTGTCTAAGATTCATTACATCAATTTTTTTGTAGAGTTGCTGAACCCCATAATAACTGTCGTATGTAAGCTTAGATTTTCCGCTTTGTCCTCTTTTAGTTGTGATCAATACAACACCATTTCCAGCTTGTGAACCATAAATTGCAGTTGCAGATGCATCTTTTAATATTTCTATTGATTCAATGTCATTTGGATTTATCGTAGTTAATGCATTGGTGTATTGCCCTCCACCATCAGTTTCGAAAGTCGCCGAGGTCCCTTGATTGTCATTTATGATAGGAATCCCATCTACAACATATAAAGGTTCTGCACTTCCTGTAGAAGCTGTTCCTCTTATTCGAATGGATAGGCCTCCACCAGGAGCTCCACTATTCTGAGTGACAAATACTCCAGCTGATCTTCCTTGTAATGCTTGTTCTAAACCCGTATTGGGCAATTGTTGAATTTCTACCTCTGATATTTGCGAAATAGCACCGGTTAAATCCCTTTTGGCTTGTGTTCCATAACCTACAATTACTACTTCATCAATCATTTTTTGATCTTTTGATAAGTTGATCAAAAAACTTGCTTGCCCCGTATAGATAATTTCTTGAGATTGATAGCCAATGTATGATGCAACAATAGTTTCTCCGTTTTCGAGATCAATGGTAAATTTCCCCTCAAAATCTGTTTGTGTTCCTATGGCTGTACCTTTTTTAACTACATTCACACCGATTAATGCATCTCCACTTTCTGCATCAAAAATTCGACCTTCAACAGTAGTGATTACAACCTTTTTCGCTTTTTGAGAAGCAATTGAATTTTTATTTGAATTTTCTTTAATAATAAATGTAGTGGCATTTATTTTTTTATAGCTAAGACCTGACCCAATTAATAATTTTTTGAGATCCTTTTCAGGGTTGGAATTTCCTATTTCAACTGCAGATAAGGTGACCTTTTTTACAATATTGGCATCATAAATGAGATTGATGTCATAGGATTCAATCAATAGATCAAAGGCAGCAATTGGATCAATTTTCTGGTTCTTTTTATCCAAATCATTTGTTTGGGCAAATGATGGTATACAGGAAAATCCTAGAATAATACCAACTATGATAGTACAGAAAAGATTCTTATGATTTATGTAACAATTCATATTTTGGTTATTGAAGTTTATAAACATCTCCTTCTTCCGAAAGCTTTAAAGAATATATTTCTGCTATAGCTGTTAGCATCAAAATGGGGTCGTTCTGTGGCAAGTGAGCAGTAATGCGCTTTGTCATTAAGCTTTTATCTTCCACCTTAACTTGGATCCCATATGATCGATCAAGAATGGTAATGATTTCAGATAATTCTACATCTTTAAATGATAATTTATCTTTTCTCCAATATGCATAAGAGGACGCATCAATTTCTTTTACTTCAATTTTGTCATTTGTAATTTTTAATGACTGATTGGGTTTTAGTAAAGTAGACGATCTATCTTTTTGGAATTCTATGGAGCCTTCATGGAGAATAACTTCGAATGAAGTACTTGATAATACATCAAATTCTGTTCCTTTAACTGAAATTAAGCCTTCAGTAGTCTCTACAGAAAATGGAAAATCTTTATTTGATTCAACACTAAAAAATGCGTCTCCATTCAGTTTCACATGTCTACTTTCATCCCAATTTTTATTGACTAAAATTTCACTGTGAGGAAACAGTACAATGAGTGATCCATCTTCTAGAATAACATCTTTTTTATTTTCTAAACTAGCATAAGAAACAGGATCAAACGTTGTAGTTGATCCTTTCGTGTACCAATAAAATATACTCAAGAAGAGCAACCCTAAGAGAATTGAAATAAGAGTTATAACTTTGTAAGGAGCTTTGTTTTTTGTTGATGTTGGAAGTGGTTTAGGAGATAAACCAGTTGTGTTTCCTAACAATGTAATAAATTCCTTAGCTTCATTTATTAGAACAAGTTGGTCAGAATGTTGATTGATGTACGTTTCCCATTTATTGGTGTGTTGTGAATTTGGATTTAGTACAAAGTCTTGAAAACTTTCATCACTAATAAAATCTTCTACAGATTGGTATAATTGCATAGTCCTATTGAATTATTATGGAAAAAATCCTTTCCAGAATATAAGAGCTTGCTTTGCGCAATTTTTACTATGTAATTTTGAAAAAAATCATTGATTCTCAATTTTATTCTCAAAAAATAATTTAAGGACTTATTAAATAATGCAGGAATTAATCCAGCGATTATTTTTTCTAGATGCTTAAAAGTTCAAAGGTTTTATTGGCTTAGACATCATTTGGAAGGTTTGTGAACGTAATCGGAAAGCGAAAAATGTTTCCTCAGTTTTTTTATAGCACTATGAAATTGATTGTAGGTGGTTCGAATGGAACAATTGTTTTTAACGGATATTTCTTCGTAAGAAAGGCCATCGTAAAAACGTAGTTTAATGACTTCACGTTCCTTATCACTAAGAATAGTTAGGGCATTTTTTAAATGTAATTTCAACGTTGCGTCTGATTGTTTTTGAATGAGTAAAGTTTCATATGACAATTGACTATTGAGTTCTCTTTCTTCTAGAGTTGCGTAGCTAATCTTCATTTCTTTAGCTAATTTTCTTCTGAGCGCTGTGGAAATATAACTTTTGAAGTTTTCGATTTTACTTGTAACAGCTTTTTTCTCGAGTAGCTCTACAAATATATCATGTATGGAGTCTTGTATTAATGCTTGAGAAGCACCCATAATTGTTCCTTGCAAAGCAAGAGCAGGGAATAGCTCTTCA
Source organism: Saprospiraceae bacterium (assembly GCA_020627825.1). Lineage (GTDB taxonomy): Bacteria > Bacteroidota > Bacteroidia > Chitinophagales > Saprospiraceae > JAHDFB01. Next base: position 1,551 of record JAHDGD010000076.1, on the reverse strand, counting down.
TAAGCATTTCTTAATTTAATTTCTTCTTTAGAACGACCTTTGGTCATCAATAAGGGTTTACTTCCAATGTGCAAATTAAGTATTTCTAAAAGATAATACCATTTAAATTTTTAGAATGTCGGTAATACATTCAAACAGCAATTAGGTTAGTTTGAGTCATAAAATAAAAGAATAGCCTTTGCTTTTTCGAAATTTTCTACATGTATTTTAAGAAGAATTTATTCGACAACTTTGAATTTTAATGGTATTAGATTCTATAAACTAATGTATCTTCACTTTTTCAAAGTCATTCAATTTGTCAAAAGGTATATTCAAACATATAGGACCTGCAACACTTGTAACAGCTGCATTTATAGGACCTGGTACCATAACCGTATGTTCAGTAGCAGGTATACAATATGGTTATCAATTGATGTGGGCAATGATTTTGTCCATTATAGCAACTCTTGTAATTCAGGAATTAGCGATTCGAATTTCAATGGTTACCGGAAAGGGCTTGCCTCAAGTTGTAAAAGAAGTTACTAAAGACAAGAATTTATTGAAATGGGGGATGATCGGATTGATTTTTTCTGCAGTAGTCATAGGTAACGCAGCCTATGAGGCTGGAAATCTTACAGGGGCTATAGGTGGGATAGAAAGTATCATGGGGAGCAAGCAGGAATCAAGATTTTTACTTGCTTTGATTCCTGGCGGGGTGGCTTTTCTATTTCTGGTTGCAGGGAGTTATAAGCTTATCGAAAGATTGTTGATTGCATGTGTGGTGTTGATGAGTGTAGCCTTCATCGTAAGTGCTATACTGAGTAGGCCTTCTATGATTGATTTAGTGAAAGGGTTGTTTATACCTCGATTCCCTGATGGTTCTATTTTTAAAATTTTGGGATTGATAGGAACAACAGTTGTGCCGTATAATATATTCTTACATGCAAACCTGGTTAATGAAAAGTGGAATGGAAAAGAAGAGTTGGCTTACGCCAAAAAGGATTTATACATTTCGGTCTTTCTTGGAGGAATTATTTCTATGTGCATCATCATCTGTGGTGCTTCGGTTAGTCAACAAGAGGGGGTTGCGTTAGATTTTAATGAACTTGCTATGGGACTAGAACCTCTTCTAGGTAAGTATGCTTTGAAATTTCTAGGATTGGGCTTATTAGCGGCTGGATTAAGCTCGGCCATTACGGCACCTCTTGCCGCAGCATATGTTGCAAGAGATTGCTTTGATTGGGGGAAGAATAAAAAAGATATTCGATTTATGGCTGTATGGTGTATTATTTTGGCAATTGGGGTAGTCGTAAGTGCCACTGGCTACAGACCTACCGAAATCATCCAATTTGCTCAAGTTGCTAATGGAATATTATTGCCTATTATGGTGATCGTACTTATTTATCTGGCAAACCAATCATCTGTAATGGGCATATATAAAAATAACTTGAAGCAACATGTTGTTTCGGGATGTATTGCTATTGTTTCTATTGTTTTAGGCCTCATAGGCATCAATAAGGTATTTGATTTTTTAGTTTTTTAGTCGTTTGAAAATAGCTAATAGCCCAACAA
>JAHDGD010000075.1:1306-18547 GCA_020627825.1 Saprospiraceae bacterium | reverse complement strand
AGTTGGCGTAGCCTTTATTTCAAAGGCAGTTTAGGTCATAATAGATTTTCTATTGCATAATGCGGGTTAAACTGTTTGAAATTTCTGCAACAATATATTGGATGTAGTCTTAATAGGTATCTTGTGTGCCAGGGAAGTGCGCTGATAAGCTAAATAAAATCAAATGTAGCACCAACAATATTGAATTTAAATGGTATAATAGGAAACATTTTTAAAATAGCTTCTTTCATTACTTGGAAAACTACAATTTTGTGCTCATTATGAATGCCAATTTAATTTCAAAATTCCACATCAGGTTTTGAGTGTTAAAATGTAAAGTTTGCGTTAATAAATGCAAACATTTTCATAGTTTGATAAAATACATGTATACACATATTAGCAAAAATTTCAGAGCTATAATTGAAATCAGTTGTTAGCTCAAACTAGATGTTTCGAGATAGATGATAAAAAGAAATTAGCTAATAGGATACATGGTATTTAAAAGTTTATTTGGTTAAAAAGGGAAATGATGGAAAATTGGATGGAATTGCTTACCCCAGAGATTGCAAATGATTGTCGATTTGCAACTCAATATTCGGAAGCAGAAAGATTATTGAGCGAAGAGCAAGCTAGAGGAATAGTACTTCCTATGCAAGTGGTCCCTTTTGATCGAGATCCGTCTTACCACTTATCGGCGATACTAGCCCTTCAACCCCGTGGCTTTTACTTCACCGCTAAAGCTGGGATAAAAAACCTTTTCCTTTTGGGCGAAAGCCACACCCTTCATTACACACATGATTTTATTCCTTTCTATGTGCGTGATTTTAACTCGAATGTCAAGTTGGAGAAAATAGAAGAAAAAGATGTACATAACCATGAGTATGTCATTTCTCAGCACCCTTCTTCTGACGCTGTTTTACTCAGTCCTCAAGAATTTATTCCTCCTTCAGGCGCAGGTGTTTATACGATTTTATGTGCAACAGAAGATGTCGAATTTCGTGAAAAATGTGTTGCCGTTCACGATGAAGAAGCGATGGTCATTTCGAACCTTCAACGATCCATGCACATAGCCTGTATCGATCGACATATAAAAGGAGTGCATATTCATAAAGATCATAATGGACACCTTCATGGAGCACTAGCCATAGGAAATGAAGCGCTTTTATATGAATCATTCAGCCAATCTACTTCGCACGAATTTGTAGAAAATTGGCTCAGTAAGATGTAAATCATCTTACATTTCACCAACTTAAGAAGAATAGGTGTGGGGGGAGAATTTTGAAATATTTGTCTTTATCTCGTAGCAAATAAACATAGTAAGGTATGCAAGTAGAATTTTTAATAGCCACGAAACTGGTTGCATTTTTTATACCAGTAGTTATTTTAACAATCTCTACGCTGGTGATTTTAATCGCTTCACGATTGTCCAAAAACTAAAAATCACCAAAACCTACCAATACTATACAAGAAAAGTCTCGTGCAATGCGGGGCTTTTTTTTTGTATTAAAGTGTTCTGAATCGGAAATTCAGTATTACTTTACCCTAGATACCATAAAAATTCTAAATTTTAAATGCTATTTATGGCATGAAAACTCCAAGAAACAACGTTAATGTAAACGTATGAAAGCTACAGCACAAGAACTTGCAGAAATATTAAATGGTGAAATTATAGGGGATCCTATGATAACGGTCCATGCGCCTAGTAAAATAGAGGAAGGTACAATAGGAACCATTTCATTTCTTGCAAATCCCAAGTATGAGAAATTTGTCTATACCACGAATGCCAGCATTTTATTAGTTGGAAAGGATTTTATTCCGAAGCAAGATATATCATCCACGCTGATCAAAGTCGATGATGTCTATGCATCAGTGGGAAGTTTATTAAATGCTTTTGGGGCTTCCGCCCAAAAGGAATACGAGCACTCCTCTTTAGCGTTTATTGACCCTTCAGCGAATGTTCATAAAGATACGAATATTGGTCCTTTTGCCTGTGTAGGGAAAGAAGTGCAAATAGGGGAAGGAACACACGTTTCTGCTCATGTTACGATCAATGAGAATGTGACGATAGGGAAAGATTGTATGATTTATCCAGGGGTTACCTTGTATGCCAATACGGTGATTGGTAATCGATGTATTATTCATGCAGGTGCAGTTATAGGGAGTGATGGATTTGGGTATTCCAAGGATGAAGAAGGAGTATATACGAAAATCAACCATGTTGGAAATGTTATGCTAGAAGACGATGTGGAAATAGGTGCGAATGCAGTAGTTGATCGTGCGACAATGGGCAGCACCATTATTAAGAAAGGTGCTAAACTTGATAATTTAGTTCAGATTGCACACAATGTTGAAGTCGGTGATCATACGGTTATTGCCGCTTTATCAGGCATTGCAGGTAGCGCCAAAATAGGAAAGCATGTTATCATGGGAGGGCAAGTAGGTGTTGTAGGACACAGAGAAATAGCGGATAAAGTTATGATTCAAGGAAAAAGTGGTGTGGCAAGTAATGTAACAGAGGTAGGTAAACGCTTGTATGGTTATCCAGCTATTGAATATAGAGAATACTTAAAAGCCTACGCCTTGATGCGTCAATTACCTGATTTGCATCAACGGATTAAAGAGCTAGAAAATCAAATTAAAGATTTAAAGAAGTAAAAAAAGAAGGTCCATATTATAGACCTTCTTTTTTAAACTTTAGCAACTAATAATGTTCTATTCAATGAAGCAGAACATTAATGTTTTATGATTGTTTTTGTCAATTGTCCTCCATTCTCGAAGCTACATACTACAAAGTAAACCCCTGCTTTCATTTCTGATAGATCAAGTTGATACACAGATGTGTCTTGTCCATTCAATTGAGTTACGGGCATACCTATTGCATTCAATACGTCAATTCTAGTTACTTTACTGTTTCCATCAGTGAATTTTAAGTTGACAACATCAACTGTAGGATTCGGATATACCTGTAGGGTCGGTAATACACGATCAGTTGTTTTATTAAGCTCATCATCATCATTGATCACTTCATATTTTTCTGCCTCAGCTAAATAATCGTCCGTGATAAGCGAATTGTTGCTCGGATCTGCCGTAATGATAACTGCATCTATATAGACTTGGTCATTATTTCCTGAAGCATCTGCCTGAAATCTGAATCTCGCATTGCTAGGGAAATTATAAGTCCCATTATCAATTGTTACAGAACCTGTTTTGTATTCACCGTTATTGAAATCTGTTCCTCTTACATAGTCTTTTATTGTGATCCACGAACTACCATTATAATATCTCAAGAAGAAATTTTCTACATTTTCAAAACTGTTCACATAATAGCTGAAATCAATTTTCAATGTCGAATACGATGTAACATCAAATGTCTCCGATGTCATGGAAGAAGACGTTCCTGAGTTATCTCTTAATCTTATCGAGAAACTACCTTCGGATGATCTTGAGCCAGAATATCTTGAACAATCACTTCCTCCATCTTGCCAATTGTCCCATCCTGATTCAAAGTATCCTTCATGTAAAATAATATCTCCCCCTGAACTTCCCGACGTCGTAACTGAAATCGTTGAGCTTAATCCCGAGGTATTACCTGCTGCATCATATGCTTCCACATTAAATAAATAAGTAGTAGCAGCAGTTAAGTTTGCCACATCATAAGAAGCTGTACTCGAGGTTGCAATTGCTGCTCCATCTTGATAAATCGTATATCCGGTTACGCCTATGTTATCACTTGAAGCTGTCCAACTCAAATCACACGTTGTTTCTGTAACATTTGCAACAGCAAGATTTGTTGGAACTGTAGGAGCTTGGGTATCAGCAGCACTTTGTGTTGTAACCGAAATCGTTGAGCTTAATCCCGACGTATTACCTGCCGCATCATATGCTTCTACATTGAATAAATAAGTAGTCGAAGGGTTTAAGTTCGTTACATCATAAGATGCTGTACTCGAAGTTGCAATTGCTGCTCCATCTTGATAAATTGTGTATCCGGTAACACCTATGTTATCACTTGAAGCTGTCCAATTTAAATCACATGTTGTTTCCGTTACATTGGAAACAGTAAGATTAGTAGGAACTGTAGGTGCTTCAGTATCTGTAGAACTATCTGTCGTGATACTGATGGTGTTGCTATTATTCGATGTATTTCCAGCGGCGTCATAAGCCTGAACATAAAAAGAATAAGATGTTGCATCAGTAAGATTTGTTACGGTATAATTCGTTGAATTCGTACTGGCAACTTGTGCTCCATCTTGGAAAATGTTATAACCTGTAACGGCAACGTTGTCACTTGAAGCATTCCAATTCAAAACAACAGAACTACTGGTAACATTTGTTCCCACTAAACTTGTAGGTGTAGTAGGCGCTTCTGTATCAGGTGCACCACATGATCCCCATATAAGATCTACATACTCCGGATGATCAACAAATGGATTTCTATTATTTTGAAGGGCAAATATTTCATCGTTTCGCTCTATTTCTTTAGCACTTACAGGATCATTGTTATGCCAATCTATAAACATGTCAATTGCCCATTGTTCCATACTAGGGAAAGTAGTACCATCAAGCACTGCATCTGCTTCAGTGGTTGTATTTTCCCATGATGCGATATTGTTTTCATATCTTGTCACCATATAGAAGTAGATTCTTGCTAAGTCACCTTTGAATTCATCTCTAGGTTCAAACACGTTTCCTGTATATCCTGGAATACTAATCGCTGAGCTACCTAGTTTGCTTCCATTGTTCGTAGTCTGAATAGCACCACCGGCTGCCACTTCACCATACGGATTATTACTTCTTAACCCATTGATCCATCCATCAGCTGGTATTACCATAAACACATCGGAATATTGTGGAACTGATGTTGATCCTCCCCACCAAGATCGTGGAAAAGAATGTTCTCTGTTATAACAATCTCCTTCTGTAGAGTACGATCCGCATTGCTCAGCTCCAAAAGTGAATTCATTCTCACTTCCTGTTGGATTATCAGAATACATATCCCATACGATCGTTTCATTCCCACTGTCATTTATCCGATCATCTGTCGTATTGTAAATAGACCATAAAGCATTGTAACTATATACTGTATGATCATCGATTAAGTTGTATAAAACGGTTTTCAGCTGTTCACATGTTTGACCATTTACGACAGAATAATAATCAGAGTTTGGATCATCAGTTGTTGAAGCAGATCCAGTTAAAGGATTCGTTGTATTATAATCAGGACCTCCTACGCAGTTGGAATTAACGCTATATATTGTAAAGTAATATGTTGTCAAAGGGTCTAGTCCTGTAGAAGTGAAACTTGTTGCTGTTGAGTACGATACAACTATTCCATTTCCAATCACTTGCCCAGCTGCATAAGAAGTTCCATCCGTGATGGTCCCTGAGAAGGAAGAACTTGTCGATTGAATTACAAGATATTGATCTGCCGCAGTTCCTTGAAAAGTCCCATTTATAGCATTGTTGGTTTGTCCTGAAAAGCTGAGATTGCTTGGTTGACTTGAAGGTTCAGTACAATTATTTGTAGAACTTGTAGTGGAAACGCTGATATCATCCAGCGCGAATTCATCTCTACTTCCACTACCTGATACATCATTTCCATCCCATTTTAACACGATGGATTGACCTGCAGCAAGGTTTATTCCCGTTAAGTCCACTGTAACAGGAATTGTTGCCCATGAAGCATTCGAACTCCCTCCTGCAGTCGAAGTATAAGATGCACTAGGTACTGTAGTGAAATTCACACCATCTGTGGAGTATGAGAAATTGAATGAGTTTGCACGGTTTTGATCGTTGTAAACGAGAATATTATACTGTATGGTCACATCGCTAATAGCGGTCGATTTGTTGTTGTCAACTTTTAAACAGATTCCGCCTGGTGTCCAGTCACTACCTGTTGGCTGTATACCCATTGCGTAGTTATTACTCGATACTTGAAATGCATATAGACCTCCTGTTCCACTACCTCCACTTGAAATTCCTCTTGCGAAATCATTATCAATACTTGTGTTTCCGAAGCTATGTGTTCCTGAACTCATCCCCGATATTGCCCAAGCATCGCCATCTAGTTGACCACTGGAAGGGGAAGGCGCTAATCCACTTCCATTGAAGGTGCCTTGATTCACACTTGTTTGTGTATTGTCAAATGTAATGGTATATGAATCCGTTCCATCTACGAGTGATAATTGAGTGTGTCCAGACACTAAAATGAAACACATGAAAATTAAAAAGGGTAGTAGTCTTTTCATAAAAGATTTTTTAATAATTAATTTATACGTTATGCATAAATCATGTAGTCTTTTATGGAGTGGTATAATACATTCGCTAATATATAAAAGCATACTCTTACGACGGTTATAAATCTATATTAATTTAATGTGAATTTTCATCAGTTGACCATTTCCTTTCCGTAATAAGGCGAGATGCTAAGGGTAGCGGTACAATACTCCATTCTGAAATACAAAAGTGTATTTGAGCCATTATTCTATTTAACTAGAACTTTCTTTCCATTATACTAGAGTCTATACTATAGTCTTTATATATTTCCATGTGAACAGAAAAAGAAGTTCGGCCTTAAGTCCAATTGTGTTAAAAAATGTCGAAATTTTGTCGTTTGAAATATGCTATTTTGGAGTGCAAATAGTAGTACATGTGTGAGTTCTTTTTATAAGATTGACAAATCAACTGGGATTCACGTTCTTTTAGCAAAAACAGTAGGGTGCATTTACTTTTTGGGCTCGAGCCCAAAAAAAATAAGGACGTTTATCTACCTGTACATTACGCTTGTCGGAAACTCCTATAGCTAGTTTCGTTTTCATGAAATATAAATCGAAATGTATGCTTACATTTGTGGGATAATCACTTCTTAATGAAACAAAGAACAATTAAGTCTGACATTACCTTGAATGGTATAGGGCTTCATTCAGGTGAAATGGTGCACATCACCTTATCTCCTGCTCCAGAAAACCACGGAATAAAATTCCAACGTATAGATCTAGAAGGCGAACCCAAAGTCGATGCAGATGTGAATTACGTTGTGAATACCAAGCGCAGCACAACTTTACAAAAAGGGGATGCAAAAGTGATAACGGTCGAACATCTTTTATCGGCATGTGTAGGAATGCGTGTTGATAATGTATTGGTAAAAGTAGATGGCCCTGAAATTCCTATTCTTGATGGTAGTTCTCGATATTATGTCGAAGCGTTCGAGCGTGTAGGCTATGAAGAACAAGAAGCAGATGTTGAATTTTTCGAAATAGAAGAAACGCTTTCTTACAAGGATCCTGACACAGGTTCAGAATTAGTTGCGTTAGCATCCGATACCTTCCAAATTACGTCATTAATCGATTTTGATTCTCCTGTATTGAATAAACAATATGCTAAGCTGGTCGATCTTGAGCATTATGCTGAGCAGATTGCACCAGCGCGTACATTCGTATTCGTGAGAGAACTAGAAAAATTACTAGATGAAAACCTAATCAAAGGTGGTGATCTAGATAATGCAGTGGTCATTGCTGATAAGCCAGTAGGTGATAAAGAACTCGAACGCCTAAAAACTAAATTGAATAAGCCTGATATCAAAATAGAGTCTGAAGGGTACCTGAATACAACCAAGCTTCATTTTACGAATGAGCCTGCTCGACATAAACTGCTTGATGTGCTCGGTGACTTGTCACTCGCAGGTTGTCGAATAAAAGGAAAATTGCTAGCCACAAAGCCTGGACATAAGAACAATGTGGAGTTTGCTAAGATCATAAAGAAGCACTATAGAGAGCAAAAAAGACTGAAAGGAAAGCCTAAGTATGATCCTACAAAAGAGATCGTTATGGATGTGAACCAAATCAAAGAAATGTTGCCACATCGGTATCCATTCTTATTGGTTGATAAGATCATAGAACTATCAGACAAGCATGTAGTTGGGGTGAAAAATATTACAGCCAATGAAAATTTCTTTCAGGGACATTTCCCAGGAAATCCCGTATTTCCAGGTGTCCTTCAAATGGAGGCACTAGCTCAGACAGGTGGGATTCTAGCCTTATCACTTCAAGAAGAACAGACCGGATGGGATACGTACTTCTTGAAAATGGATCATGTGAAATTCAAGAATAAAGTGGTGCCAGGTGATACCTTGATCTTGAAAATGGAGTTGATTTCTCCTATACGCCGAGGATTGGTTCAAATGCAGGGTACAGCATATGTAGGAAACAAGATTGTAAGTGAAGGAGAATTAGTCGCACAAATCGTAAAACGCACCCATGATGAATAACTTGAGTTATATACACCCCGAAGCGAAGATAGGTAAGAATGTAACGATTTCACCATTCGTCACTATTGAAAAAGATGTAACCATAGGGGATGATTGCTGGATAGGGTCAGGTGCGTGCATTATGAATGGTGTTCGATTAGGAAATAATGTCAAGATATTTCAAGGCGCCATCATCGGGGCGATTCCACAAGATTTAAAATTTGGTGGGGAAGATTCTATTTTGGAGATAGATGACAACACCATCATCCGTGAATATTGTACCATTAATCGCGGAACGAAGGCTAATTACAAAACCTATATCGGTAAAAATTGCTTGGTTATGGCGTATGTGCATGTCGCCCATGATTGCATTGTAAGCAATAACTGCATCTTAGCGAATAATGTAACCTTAGCAGGTCATATAGAAGTTGCGCCTTATGTTGTTATTGGTGGAATGACAGCCGTACATCAATTTGTTCACATCGGTGCACATGCTATGGTAGGCGGTGGTTCTCTTGTGCGAAAAGATGTCCCTCCATATGTAAAAGCAGCTCGTGAACCTCTGTCTTATGTAGGCGTTAACAGCATTGGCTTAAGAAGACGTGGATTTACAAACGACCAGATCAATACCATTCAGAATGTATACCGAATTTTGTTCGTAAGAGGTTATAACAATGCACAAGCCATGAAACTCATAGAAGAATTACCACCATCGGATGAAAAGACCACCATACTTGAATTTATCGTACAATCGAAAGAGAATCGAGGATTGATGAGAGGCTTCCGACAATCTTCTTAAGCTTTCAAGATTTTTGGGCTTAAAGCCCAAAGAAAATAAAACGCAAGAACGCACTTATTATGCGCATACAACTGGATAAGGTGTCAAAACGATTTGGTTATGAATGGATTTTTCGTGCCATTGATTTTGTTATACTTCCAGGAGATAAAGTGGCTATAGTAGGACCGAATGGTTCTGGGAAATCTACCTTACTTAGATTGTTGCTTGGTGCTAACGAACCGAGTAAAGGGACGATAAACTATCAGGTGGATGATAAAGTGATAAAAGCAGAAAGCATCCATACGTATGTTAGTTTTGCAGGACCTTACATGGATGTAATTCATAATTTTACTTTGAAGGAGATGGTTCGTTTTCATTTCTCTTTTCGTGATCCTGTTGAGGGGCTTTCGCCCAAAGATATTGCCGAAATAGCCTTGCTGTCCAAGTCGAAAAATAAGGAAATCGCTAAGTTCTCGTCGGGCATGCAACAAAGGTTAAAGCTTAGCCTTGCGCTGTGCAGTAAAAGTTCATGTGTGATCCTTGATGAACCCACTACCAATTTAGATGAACCGTCCAAAAAATGGTTTGCGGAATTACTGGATCGGTACTTAGGAAATCGAACATTAATTATTGCGACAAACGAAGAACGCGATGCACAGTTATGCAGTAGAACATTGAATATCGCAGATTTTAAAAGATAAGCATGTCAACTTTTCATCATAGGAATAAACACAATGGGCGTTACAATATGCAGAAGCTCATTGAAGTGTATCCTGCTTTGGAGCCGTATGTTACGTCTTTAGAAGCTCATGACTTAAGCATTGATTTTAGTGATTCAAAAGCTGTAAAAGTATTGAATCAGGCTTTGTTATATCTTCATTATGGCATAGAAAACTGGGACTTTCCAGACGGGCATTTATGTCCACCGATACCAGGTCGAGTAGATTATATCCATCATCTTGCAGATCTCGTGGGAGAAGGCGAAAAACGTATACTGGATATAGGGTGTGGTGCAACCTGTATTTATCCTACACTAGGAGTTGCAGCCTATGGATGGAAGTTTACAGGGAGTGATATAGAGCAGCAATCGATCGAGAATGCCAGGCGAATTGTACAGGCGAATCCAGTGTTGAAAGATCAGGTAAGATTAACAGTTCAGAAAGATAGGAGGGAATTTTTTGAAGGAGTGATAGGTGCAAAGGATTTTTATGATGCAACGATGTGCAATCCGCCCTTTTACCGTTCAATGAAAGAAGCCGATGAGGTGCATAAGCGAAAGCTTCGAAATTTGAAAGGAAAGAAGATGGAAGTAGATCGAAATTTTGGGGGAACCTCGGCGGAGTTAGTATACGAAGGAGGGGAGTTTAATTTCATCAATAGTATGATTTATAAAAGTAGGGCTTTCGCCCAAAAAGTGGGGTGGTTCACCTCATTGGTTTCCAAAGGAGAGCATCTTAAAGGCTTGTTCAAGCAACTAGATAAAATGGATGTTCAGGAGTATAAGGTGGTGGAAATGGGAACAGGAAATAAGAAGACGCGTATATTGGCGTGGAGGTATGAGAAAGCATAAATGAGGATACTGTAAAGATCATTTTTCCAAAAATTAAAGATACTTTTACAACATGAGTTTAGAGATACGACGTGCAGATGTGCTTCAATACATCAAGCCTTTGCGAGAAGGAGGGTCATTGCCTGCGATTGTAGAAGCGAGTGATGGCTTTCATTATGTGATGAAATTTAGGGGAGCAGGGCAAGGGACGAAGGCTTTGATTGCGGAGATAATTGGAGGAGAATTAGCACGAGCACTTGGACTAAAAGTTCCTGAGTTGGTTTTTCTAGATTTGGATGAAGGGTTTCATAAGGCGGAAGGCGATGAAGAGATACAGGATCTGTTGAAATTTAGTGTGGGCTTGAATCTAGGCTTACATTATTTAGCAGGATCGATCACTTATGATCCATTGGTATCCGAAGCAGATGCATATGATTCCTCATTGGTTATATTGTTGGATAGCATCATAACGAATATTGATCGGACAGCAAAGAATACCAATTTATTGAATTGGAATAAAGAATTGTGGTTGATTGATCATGGTGCGAGTTTGTATTTTCACCACAATTGGGCGAGTTGGGAAAGTCATTTAGGACGATCATTTCCATTGATTCGAGAGCATGTGTTGTTGTCGAGAGCGCAGGACTTGGATCGAGCTGCGGAAAAGATCAGCGCATCTTTAACAGAAGAGAAAATTCGCGAAATTGTGGACTTAATTCCCGATGATTTTCTTGCAGAAAAGCATGCAGAACTTTCAGTAAAAGAGAAAAGAGCAGCTTATGTTCGATTTTTGAGCTCGAGAATTGATCGACTTGATGAATTGGTAAAAGAGATAAGAGATGTCCAGTAAGATCTTATACGAATATGCCATTATCCGCTTAGTACCAAGAGTAGAGCGAGAAGAGTTTATCAATGTGGGGGTGATCTTGTATGCTCGGAAACCACGTTTTTTATCCATGAAAACCCATTTGGACCCATCCAAAATTAACGCGCTTACAACTGAAATCGATATACCCATGATAGCTGATTATCTTGAAGGATGGGAAGCCATATGTAAAGGAGCGCCAAGCGGAGGGAAAATAGGCGAGCAAGAAATCCATGTCCGTTTCCGGTGGTTAACAGCAAATCGCAGCACGATTATACAGAGTTCGGCGGTACATCCGGGGTATTGTGATGATGTAGAGCGGAAATTGGATGACTTGTATGAACGGTTTGTGCGGTAAGGGAGTGGGGGAATTTTTATTACGTAGTAGGTGTTTTATAAGGAAAAAAGATGCACAGTATATTTGGGAATCATAGGAATAAAAGGAGGGAAATGAAAGATAGGAGAGGATTTAAGGAGGTGAAGGAGTATGTGGATAAAGAGGTGGGGGAGGAGAAAGGAAAAGATGAAGATAAGAAAGATGAAATTTCTGAGGCAGAAGAAACTAAAAAGGAAGGATAAAGAAGGTGAAAGTGAAAATTGCGAATGAAGTTATGATTATTCGTTAAAATGAAGTAAAGAGAAGAAACTAAAAGTTGTTAAAATGCGTTCTTGTTTACGTACTTATTTAGTAACTTTGAAATCATGAAGGTCATAAATTATACAGAGCTTAGGTTAAATCTGAAACATTGGATGGATTCAGTGGTAGATAATGTAGAGGAAGTAATTATAAAGCGTAAAAATCAAAAGGATCTAGTTCTTATATCGTTGGAAGAATACAACTCGTTAGTCGAAACCAATTATCTCTTATCAGGGAAAAATAGGGATGTATTACTAGAGTCTTTGGAAGATGTAAAGTCAGGAAAAGCAGTCTCAAACGAATTGATTGAGGAATGAATTTAACCTGGTCTCCGTCTGCATGGAGTGATTATCTATATTGGCAAAAAATAGATAAGAAAAAGCTAAAACGCATTAATGTATTGATTAAAGATACGATTAGAAATCCCTATGAGGGCATAGGAAATCCAGAGCCTTTAAAACATGATTTAAAAGGTTATTGGTCTAGAAGAATAGACAAAGAACATCGACTGGTATATAAATTTAGTGAAGATCAATTCTTAATTCTAGCTTGTCGCTATCATTATTAAGATTTACGAAAATATAGCATGTGAAAATAAAATATATACTTGCTACATTATACGGGCTATTGATTTTTAGTAGTTGTAAGGATAAAGACTTTTCTCATAATGAGTCAACTTATCACATAAATAAAGTTGATGAAGGGGAAAAAATTGCTGAAATACAATTTATGCTTTTTTCAATATGAAATTAATGAACTCCAAAGAAACATATATACTCTTCATAAAAAGGAATCTAATGAACATATTGATCGAATAATACTTAATAAAAGTATTGTCAAAGTTGGTAAGGTTATAAATTTTATAGAGCATTCATTTAAAAAAGACACCCTAATAATATGGTATATTCCGCCAACAGAATTGGGTTTGGAAAAATATAAAGACAGACAACCAATATATGAATTTAAAGATAAATTTTTAATGTCTTTAAAAGGTTTTGAAAAGTTAAATTAATACATTCTATTGATTTGTAAATTCTTGAAATTTTCTTTTTCTGGTGGAGGCATTAATGAGTCGATTGAAGAGAAAGTTTGGTGAATGTTATTCGAAATGTGAAGTTGTAGAGGAGAAAGGATCAGAAAAGTCAAAATCCAAAGAAAATAAATCTAGAAAAATAAAAGCTATCTCAATTTCATTTTATCTTAACAATACGAAATGAATTCTATTTTAGTAAGATTATAGGAATATGATATAAGTAGTTACGTACATAAAAAACATATTATATAGATGAGAATTATAATTTTTAAACTTTTAATCATGTGTACTATTTTTTTTCAAACAGATGTAAAGAAAGAAACACAATATTGCGATTTAATTCCTCAACTATTGAACAATGAGTCTGTTATAGGTCTATTAGGGCTGAAAGATAACACTAATGGATATAGAAAGTTAGTTAGAATAACAGATGCTGAAAATATATTAGAATCTGCTTTCTGCTACTCTAAAATTAATGATCAAATATATTATTCCGTTACTGATCAATTAACCTTAAATTTTAATTCTGGGAAATATAGAGAAATTGCAGTTTCTAGTTCGTTGCAAGACAGAAATAATAATTTAATTAGTTTCTATATTTATAGCCCATATTGCGTTAATCTTATGCGCAATGTTTATAGTGTAGCAGTAAAGTTTGAAGAACTTAATGGTCAATTTAAAATTTTAGATTGGTATTATGGAGATGTAGATATCAACTAAAGTGATGTTTAATAACTGTTATAATATCTATTAAAATGAAACATAGCAAATACTAATACTAAATTGCTTTTTATGGGTCCATGTTTTGTAGCTTATTCTCATACTCTCAAAAGATATCATGTTGGAGAACTTTTGTGTTCTGTGCATGGCGCAAAAGTGCTGCAACAAAAGAAAAGCATAGCCATAAACATAGATGAATTTTTGTTTGATTTGAATTGGGAGGAAGTGGAGGTTGATCGAGCGATAGCAGATTTACTCTTCGTTGGGCTTGAACCAGATGAACCTTTTTATCTTCAAGATAAATTAGTCAAAATAGGGGTTTGTTCATCAACAAAACAAAGTCAATCACTTGAATATTTGTACGAAATCATTAAGGTGCTGAAAAGATGGTTGACATTGTATGTGATTCAAGAAGTCATATAAATACATATTGAACGCAACACAACTTTATAAATGAAAACACAATACTATTTAGGAGACTTTAAGAATGAATCAGAGACTTATAAAAAAGGAGCACATTGTAAGTTGATTTTCAGTGTGGTAGACTACGATAAGTTGATAAAAGTTAGCAAAAATCATATATTTTATAAGTTTTTTGTATCCGATTTGATACCAAAGGATAACAAAAAAATTCAGCTAAAATTTATTAATCAATTTGATGAGGTAAATGTTCATATTATAAAAACAGAAATAGAGCATATAAACAAAGTATTAATTATAAATGTCCAAAAGATAAAATTTAATCCTTATCACAATCAATCACGCATAGTAGCATTTGATAAGGACTTCTCGTTGACCGAAGAAATTAAGATTTCTATAGTTGAAGAGCTAATAAAAAATGGCATTGATAATAGGTATGCTGTATTGAATTTTAAATTCTTAACCTCGCTAAATTCAAAGCTCTATATCATAAAAGAATATCTTGACTCTGAAGATGTGATTGTTTATTTTTTGGAACAAAAAGGGGAATATATTAATGAATAGAAAAGCTGATAAAATGGACATATCAATATACAGTTGGGATTGTGAAAATCTAGCGGATTTTAAGCCGGATGATCCTTCTGATTTTCAATTATCGATTGAAATTTCAATAACGTATGAAAAAGATAACGCTGAGGATATCTTTAGTGTATTTGCCTGTACACCGAAATCTATTTCGCGTTATTATGCATCATACTTTGCTCATGAAGAAAGCGAAAACAGCATTTTCGGAGATCATATGTTGATTATGAAATTCTATGATTATAAAAAAATGATAGAGAAATTACATTCTTTTATCGATGAGTCGATTGTAAAAGATCACAAAATGAGCGTACTTTTATTAAAACGAAATTTTTACTCACCTGATTATGATGATAGCATAGAGACTTTTAGATATTTGACATCGTCTTAGGATTTTATATTTTATTTAAACAAATTTTTTACTGGAATGCACCTTCAATATTCTGAAAAGGAGTCAAATAATCCATTGGAATCGCTCTTAAAACTTATGAATCAACATAACCTTTTAATTGAAGATGTAGAAGTTGTAAGTGGAATCTATGAATTTATGGGATTTTATTCCTACGACTTAATTCGAAGAATAGAACAGTCAGGAGATCTACAAAAAGATCTAGACTTTATTGATTCGATAATCGCTTTGCATGATTCCGAAATCTTGAATGCCATAGAGATCGATCTCATTCCGAATGTTTTAACGGAGAGTCAGGACATCGAAAAAATAGAACAGTTTTTCGAAAGATGTAATCCTTTAAAAGAGATAAGGGAAAAGTTGTAGGAATATTGACAACATCATTTATAATCAAAGTTTCCATGTCATCTAATCAAAGCCCTGTATTGAAAAAATGTATTGTAATTGTAATTATCTTTAGCCTTTTAATTCTTATTTCGGGTTGTAAAAACATAGATAAACGAACGAATGAACATTCAGAATTTGATCACAATAAAATAAGAAACCTGGTTCAACAGCAATTTAATAAACTAGATACTGTAAATAGTGATGCAACCATGTGGGCATTAGCAAGATATGTCAATGCAGATTTACCTTATTGGAATGGACAAGATACTGCATTAGCAGTATTGGTGAATTTTAGCTTGATTTATCCTCAGCATGAATCATTAAAGTATTTATCAGTTTCTCCTCCTAGTAGAGAATTAATTGAGTTGGCTTCAGAAATTTATCCAAAATCATTAGATACTTCGGAATTTTCCTCTTATTATTTATTTTTCGATACCAGAATGAAAATAGGGAATTATATATTGATAGAATAATGCTTTCATGATAAAACAACTTCAAGATATTCAATTCCACGATCTCATCTTGGTTTCCATTACCTTCGAATTTGAACGTCAGTCTATTCGTTTTGTTATCGAGCAATTTAATGACGATAGTCAAGAATACGATCAAATTCGCATCGAATTCAAAAAAGTACGGAATGTGGTTCTTTCTGAATTTGTTCTTGAAGCACCAAAGATTGAACTTATAAACAAGGTAGAAATGATAGGTAAAAAGATACTATTCGAGGTTATACTATCTGAAGGTCCATCAGGTAAGATTGAATTTGAATATGAGGACTATGAATTGGATTTTATACCATTTAAATTAGTAGTTTGAAATCCTTAGCAGAAGTTCATGGAATAATAGATCGAATGTATCAAAATCCTTTTGCGGATGAAGTAAAAAAGTATATACATAAATCTATAGACATTAAGACAACTTCTACGCTTCGAAAGGATGATACATTTTCAAAAATTGGGGGAATACCTGATCTTCCTGAAAACATGGAATGGCCATTAAGCCACAATAAAATCCCCCTTACTTTTCTTTGTCAAATTCAGCTTAATGCTCTACCTGAACTTCATTTGTTACCTATAAGTGGACAATTATATTTTTTTATTGATCTTAATCCATCGTCTTCTTTTACACCTGTTGTGCAATATTCCATTGCTGAATCATTTTATACTCCCCGAGTACCTCCCATTGAAAGATCTAGTAATGAGCGACTGATGTTTTGGAAACGTTCACCTATTTTCGAGGTTTTTAAAGAAAGTAACTTGAAATTTGAAGAAGTATATACGTTCCCGAATTTGGATTCACTGGCTTTTGAAAAAATAAGAAGATCAATTGGACATCAAATGAGATGGAGTATAGAGGATCGTGTGAAAGAGGAGTATTTCGATATGTTATCTTCATTTGAAGCGAAATTTCCACATCAATTATTCGGCTATTATATTGGTAGTCAAAATGGTTATGCAGAAATAAAAGATTCGAAAGGAAAATATATCATGCCAGCTAAACTTTCAGATTCAGATCTTGAATACTTTTCATCTACCGTTCTTTTATTGAAAATAGGGTCGGAGCCCAAAGGCGATTATAAATGGTATGATTCCGGTTCTTTTTTATTCTTTATTCAAAAGGAAGATTTGTTAAATCTT
>JAHDGD010000075.1:0-1206 GCA_020627825.1 Saprospiraceae bacterium | reverse complement strand
GAACAGTCAAGTATAACAATCGATGCAGCTGAAAATGAAGATTCTACCTTAATGAATTATTTTTTGCAAAATAGATGCAAAGAATACGTGTTAAAGATGCGGAATGCCCCTGCTCAGAATGAACATGAAATAGCCATATATTCAATTTGTTTGAGTCAAACAGGTTCATATGATAAAGCGATTGAAGTTCTACCTGAAGAAGTCATTTCAACGTATAAACCTTATGAAGAGCAAATTCCAGAAACCAACTCCTTCTTATATAACTTTGCCCTATGGTACAATACCTATCTAAGAGGCAATATGGTTCAGGATATTTCTATTCGAAATTTACAAAAGATCTGGAGATATAATAGGAATGATTTGTTTTATGATGATGATTTTTTTGACTTAATAAGAAGTTATCTAAAAAGCTTTAATTCAATTCCAGATACTTTACACAGAGCGTATGATGAAGAATTAATGCAAAAAGAAGTCGAATGGGATTTTATAAAGATTTTACAAGCCCAGGTTACATATTTTGAAAAACTCTCACAAGGTGAAAGTGATAAAAGTTTTAATGAAATGTATATCGAACTAGAGTCACAAACACATGAACTTAATGAATATAATCAGCGTATGAGTATGGCTGCTTTATATAGTCCGACATTATTTGATACGGTGTCATTAAAAGCAGTAATTACTAAACATAATATTGAATTCTCTAATATTTGTTGCATACCAAAGCTAAATACTGGATTCAATTTTGATGTCAATATTGAACGTCAAAGTTTGAATTGTCTACGATCACAAGATGTTATCGAGCGAAACATGGGACATGCATGGCTGTCTAATTATTATTTTAATCGTCATGAATTTGAAAAAGCAATCCAACATTTAAATAGCATACAACTTAAGTATAAATACTCTTATTCCAGTAGATATTATGAAACAATAGAAGGGTTAAAAACTTATGCGTTATTAAAAAAGTATTATTTCAAAAAAGATAGAGGTGGCATAGAAAATGTAATCAAAAATATGAGACGAAATCCGGTGATTGAACAACAGGTAGTATTTTTTGGTGATGAATATTTAGACTTGATTCTTGAACTACACTTTACAATTGGTGATGGAAAGAAAGCGTATATTGAGTTCTTGAAAGAATTCGGTATTGAACTTTAATTTACTATTTAAAATTCGATTGAATGGATGCTTATATTAAAAGCTACA
>JAHDGD010000074.1:17337-18563 GCA_020627825.1 Saprospiraceae bacterium | reverse complement strand
TATAATGAATGCCCCTCATCCCACTCACTCAGCTTTTAACTCCCCACTCGCTTACTCTCTTCTTCCAATCCAGTCTTCCGCTTTCTTGATTTTACTTTACTGTTACCAAAACTATAATTCAACGCGATACTCGCTCGTCTGCTGTCCCAGTTCCCTGATCCCTCAGACACCAAGCCATTGAATGCTGAAGTTCCTGTCCATCCACTTGTGAAAAATAAATCACTTGCACTAATCTTAACATTCAACTTGTCATTAAAGAATTTCTTCTGCAATCCTACATTCAATGCCCATTGTGGATTGTATAAAAATACACCTCCCCATACTCCTGGTCCCGAATAATAGCCGGATACTTCAGCAACATATTTCTTTGGAAGTTTGAATGTTTGCTGTTGAAAGAATGAATAACTAAATGCTTGTACGTCAACCACGCCTTCATCTCCATAATCTGCTTGATTGTTAATATGTGACGCATTCGCATTTACATATAATGACCACCATTTGTTAATTTGAAAGGGTAACGAAGCATTAAAACTATATACGTCTTGAGTCGCTAAATTCGCCCACGTAATAAATCCTGCTCTCGGATCCACATCATCAGGCCCTATCAATCTTGTAATTTGATTCACTGTTCTACTATAGGCTAGTTTGAAATTGAATCGATAAAATAAAGTATAGCCTATTTCAGCATTGTGCACAATCTCTGGTACTAAGAAGGCATTCCCTTTTGAAAAGCTCAATTCACTTAATTGAATCCTGAACGGGTTTAGCACATTGTAATCTGGTCTATTGATTCGCTTTCCATAATTAACGGACAAAGATTGGAATTGTCCAAGCTGATAGGTCAATCCAATGGTAGGGAATAAACTTACATAATTTTGTTCTACTGGAGGCTCTTGTAATGTGGGATCCATAGGAGTTAGGATGCCTATCGCATCGGTTATTTCAGTCCGTAATCCCGAACTAAAATTAATTTTATCCGTTAATTTCCGGTTGTATGAAAGATAAGCGGCGTATACATTTTCTGAATAATTGAAATTATTACTTCTTTGAAGATTAAGTACAGATTCTCCATTGATCTCATTGTAGAAATCAAATGTATTGTCAGTTTGTACATTACTTAGTTTTACTCCAGTCCCGAACTGTCCTCCCATAAATGGGGTTTCATAGTCCACTTTGAAAGTAGCTATATCGATAAGAACAGGTGTTTCGTATGATGTTATATTTTG
>JAHDGD010000074.1:15129-17237 GCA_020627825.1 Saprospiraceae bacterium | reverse complement strand
CGCGTGTAATTAAATTCATCTACTAATAGTCCGTTTTGAAAATTTAAAAAGTCTAATGTGTTGTATCTACTTCCACCACCAAGACCTAATGTACCAAAGACATTCATCTTTTTATTGCGAAAATTTCCACTTAAGGCACCACTTGATGTAAAATATCTCCCTTGTCCTGCATTGAAATTTACATTCCCATTGGATCCTATACTGTCATCTCTTTTTAGTCGGATGTCAATGATCCCAGCATTCCCTTGTGCTTCGTATTTCGCTCCAGGATTGGTTATGATGTCTATGCGATCAATTTGCTCTGCTGGCAAATTTTCAAGATAGGATGTTAATGCATCTCCATTTAAAGGGAGTCTTTTACCATCTACATATAATAATACACCTGAACGACTAAGTACCGAGATGTTGTTATTATTGTCAACTAATACACCAGGGGCTTTTCTCAATAAGCCAAGTCCATTTTCTCCAGCACTATTGATTGTCCCTTCTACATTGAAGACTGTTCGATCTGGCTTTACTTCTACTAAAGCTCTCCTAGCAGTGACTACAGCGGTTTCAAGTTCCACTGCATCTGTTTCCATTTGCAAGGTTCCCAGGTCTCGAACTTGATTGTCAATCAAACTGATATCAGCAAGTTGTAGCTTTTTAAGACCTATGTAACTGGCTTCCAAATAAAATATTCCTGGTTGAATACCTTTGAAAGAGAAGGATCCTTTATCATCTGTCATTTCTACTTTTGCAAGCGTACTGTCAGGAGCATTATACAAAGCTACATTAACAAAGGCCAATGGGTTCGACTCATTATCAAGTAAAGTGCCATTGAGTTCAGCATTTTGGGCCCCGACCCATAAATAAAGGAAGCATAAAAGTAGTGTTGTTGAAAATTTCATAATACTTAGTTTGTCATACTAATGTCAAAATTAGAGTATCTGTTCCACTAAGTATTCATTTCAAAAACGAATTTCCAGTCATTTCCGACAAATATCCATTCTCATCCGACGAACACATAAGAATGGTAATGAGGAAAGTGAAAAGTAAAGAGATTTGAAGTGTCAACGGACATCTTTATGAACCTTTAAATATTTTGAATTATGGAAAATCTGATTAAAATTTTAGTTTTTGTTTTATTAACAACAGGACTTTTTGGAAACACTGATAAGCCTACAGAAGGATCAACTTTACAAGTTATCGCACCTAGCGGCTTAAACTTGAGAACCCAACCATCCATGACAGCTGATGCTATTCTCACAATGCCACATGGCGCAGAAGTAACATTGCTTGAATTTGAGAAAAGTGAAAAATTGACACGAGTAGAGTGGGTAGATGGTAAATGGATTAAAGTAGCGTACAATGGTGTTGAAGGCTGGGCGTTTGATGGGTTTCTGACTATACTTAATGTGCCATCGCATGATCTTGAATTGACAAAAGAGTATCTAGACTTAGGACGAGCTTTAGAAATGTGGGCAAGACATAATTTTTATGCACTGGAAATTGACACCATACTAACAGATGGTTCGCAAACCGTGAAGTATGAGCTCGAGAATAATCAATATTTGAGAAAAATGGATACAGATATGAGTACCGTAACGGAATTGCATCTAGAGGGTGTGCGTGTAATGGAAGTGTATCAATTGATTAATTCTATGATAACAGATCCTCAATTAAAAAACTGGGTAAGTGAAAATGCAATATTTATTGAAAAGGCAGGTGTAATTGATCATGTCAAAATAAATGTATCACCTGAAATTACAATAAGAAAAACCTATGATGATCAAGTAAAAATATTGATCGAAGAATACTTCGGATGTTGATTTAGTAGTCGAAATAGAATCTTTAGTACAGCAACTTTATTAGGGAGAAACTGGTTGCTGGCTGAAGGTTTTTTACAAAAAAATCAATGATAAACGCGCTACAAGAAACAAATTAAAACTACTTCAGATCAGCAGTGAAATTTTAAATAGAAAGAAGCTGCTGACTGAAGCCTAAATACGAAGTTAGCTAAGAATGAAACATGAAAACACTAAGATATAAAACACTTCAATCAGTGCCTACTTTATAACAACCATGGCCAAAAGTCGCAGCACGGTTGCTGAGCTGAAGTCGAAGCA
>JAHDGD010000074.1:0-15029 GCA_020627825.1 Saprospiraceae bacterium | reverse complement strand
GGTTGCTGAGCACTTCGGCACAGCTCAGTGGGGTCCGAAGTCGAAGCATGGTTGCTGAGCGAAGTCGAAGCATACTTCTTCATTAGGAATTTTACTAAAAGCTTCACTAAAAGTAGTGAGGCTTTTAGATTTTTATTGAGCAAGGATTTTTTGAATTTCTGCTTTTTTGCGAATCGATACAGGCACTTCACTACCATCTTCCATTTTCAGGAATCCACCTTCAGACTTTAGGTAAGAAGTTACGAGTTTTAGGTTTATTAAATGAGATTGGTGACTTCTATAAAACCCATGAGAACGCAATTTATTTTCAAATTCTTTAAGTGATTTACTGACCATTGTTTTTGCACCGCTCATTTCATAGACGGTGGTGTAATTACCATCACTTTCACACCTTACAATTTCCTTTATTTTTACAATTTTAAGATCGTCAAGTGTAGAAAGTGCGATGGTTTCTTTTACCTGTTTTGTTTTTTTCTGTTGCTTTTGTGCAAAACGTTGAACAGCTTCTTTCAACAATTCTGGATCAATAGGTTTTAATAAATAATCTATGGCATTATGGCGAAAAGCTTTGATGGCGTGGTCTTCACTTGCTGTTGTAAAGATGATGCCAAAGCTCTTCTCCTCCATTAATTCTAAAATTTCGAAGCCTTCACCATCAGCCATGTGGATGTCTAAAAAAATGAGTTCGGGTTTGAGAGACTTGATTAATTTTAATCCAGATAATACACCATCTGCTTGTCCTATCAATTCTATTTCAGGGCAATATTCTTCAATGTCACTTTGTAGACTTGCACGAGCTAAAGCAATGTCATCTATTAGTACAGCTTTTATTTGCATCAATTTAGTATTGGTAATGTTAAAAGAACAAGTACTCCAGTTGAGCCATGTTTTTCTTTAGACTTATTAATGATCTCGAGACCGTAAAGATTCCCTTCTCCATTCCACAATTTTAATCTTTCTTTTATTAATTGAATGGCAACAGAAGTGTGTTTTCCAGTTTTATCTTGTAACCCTTTTCCATTATCTTCTATGTGGACCTTAATTTTTCTGCCCACAAGCTCAAATTTTAATTTGATGTGTTGATCTGGCCGATTTCGATCAAATGCATGAATAATTGCATTTTCTACAAAAGGTTGGATCATCATCGAGGGTAGTTCAATGCTTGAGTCTTGCACTGAATGTTGAATAGAATAAGTAAATAATTCTCCTCTTAGTTCTTTTTCAATGTCTAGATATAGATCAAGATTTTTCACCTCGTCTGAAAGTAAAACTTGACTACTTCTTGCATCATTCAGCATGTTTCTCATCCATCCTGAAATCTTTGTGAGGTAAGTTTTTGCGTTGGACGTGTTACCTAGAGCAATCATTCCTTTTACTCCGTTTAAGGAATTAAATATAAAGTGAGGATTCATCTGCATCTGCAAGGACTTTTGTTCTAACTCGATCATTTTATGTTGGGATTCTAATTGATCAATCTTCCTTTTTTGACGCCTGTTACGCAAAAGACTAAAGAATACGATACTCAATAAACATAAAATGAGGCCTCCCAGCAAATAAATTAAGAAGGTATAATCAATAGCTTCTTTGACTCGGGTTGTAGAAATGGGGGCAAGTGTAAAAGCGGATTGACTTTTGTCAGATTTTAGTTTTAATATTGCCGAAGTCTTTCCTATTAACTTGGTTTTAAGTGTGTAGGTATTGCTGAATCGAAAAGGTCTTTTCTTAACTGAGGGGTCTTGCCAGCTGTATTCATATTCTATAGAAGAAGGGTTGTCTAAATAAGTAGCATGTGCAGTAAATTCAAGAGGGTAGTCATCAGTAGTAAGAGCAATGGTTTTTTGATTAGGATAGACTTCATATTGCTTTCCATTTGAGGTCATGATAAATGCATGTTCAAGTAATGGGGCAGAAGCTATAGAATATTCGTGATAAATGCTGTAGAGATCGCTTTTTATGTAACTATAAATTTTGTTTTTTGTAGCAAATGCTTTCTTCAGACCAGCTTTAAATGGGACTTTGTTTGTTATAGTATGATCCGTCAAGGAATAGGTTATGATGCTATCATGATGTGTATAAAAAATATCATTTTGAAAGCGAATGATTTCTGATGGTTTGTAACTAGGGATGTGTTGGTATTGTTTTTCAATACGTTGATCAGCTTTAAAAGCAAAGAGCTCACCAGTTTCAGAAATGAGTGTGGTGGTTTTTTTAGAAGTGAATGCTTGACGTACAGAGAAAGGCAGTTTTTTAGTAGTAAGTGTATTGTTTCTCAATGAAAAGATGCCGTTGTTCTTAGTGCAAAAATAAAGGATATCGGATTGCGAAAACACATCTGTGTATTTGAATTGTGCAAGTTTCTTGTTTAACTTGTGTGGCTTAATTACATGTTCGATATCGAGAGTAGTAGGTATGTTGTAGGTAAAGATTCCCATTGATTTAGTGCATAATATGATGAGGTCTTTTTGTAAAATTGCATGATTAAATTCAGAAGGATCAAAGGATAAAGTCGCTTGTTTCCATTCGTTTTCATGTCGAATGAACGCATGATTTTTTGTAAAAAGTATGAAGTTTTGCTGTGTGGTAGAGTGTGCGTTATTTGACTTTATTTCAATGAAATGGATTATTTCATGAGGATCAAGTAGATTTTCAGGTAAAGTTATCTTTGTATTTAGTCTGGGATTCCATAGAAATGTGTCGTACACAAAGTAGAGTGCATTTGGAGAGGAAAAAGACTGGATAGGGAATTGGTTTTGTTGATTTGTTTCATTGCTTTGATAAGAAAGGATAGAAGGAGTAGCAGAAAATAGTTTATGATCGATTAGGAAATAGGGTTTCCCCCAAAAGGAAGTCACACAAGATGAAGATCCTGGAATATTGATAGAAGTGTGTAATTGGATGTCAGGATTAGACCATTGAAGCTCGTTTCTATCTAATGTGAATATATTTCCTTGACCTGTAAAAGTTGAATTCCATGGAATAGGTGCTACATGAGTAGCAGTGCTTTTGCTGATTTTTATAGGGAAATTGCTTGATTTAGTAAATTGATAATAATTCTGGTCGATTTCAGCATACAAAAGTGAATCGGTAAGGTAAATGGAAGTAAAAAAATCAACATTTTTTACAGTAATACTGCCCCAGCGTTGTAATTGACGACCATCATACTGAAATATTTCACCTTGTTCTGAAATGCAAGCTATTTCATGAAAGCTTGAGTTTCCGATTATCTGTAACGATATATTGTCATCACCAGATGACATTTTTTCTTTTGCAACAATAAGCGATTGTGCGGAAGATACACAGCTGTATAAAAAGCAGAAAAGTAAAGAGAAGGATTTCACGTATGATAAACGTATTGGAATTGACAATTAATATCTTAGAACCTAGATTAATTTATCATACCCATTTATAAATTAAATGGCTTAGTGGCATCAATTGAGTAAGAAGATGAAAAGCAGCAAAAAAAAAGGATAACAATAAATTAAGTATTACTGTTATCCTATTTTTTTAAATATCCGCTAACTCTTGCCTAAAACGGTCTAGAAACAGAGAAAAATATACGTTTGACTTCGCCTAATAAGGAAATTGAAAGCCAAGTCCTATTTCAAATTAAAATTTTAATCCCCCTAAAAATTTAATTGACTCTTGACAAGTATTCTTTTTTTATATCTAAAGGAAGGTTAAAAATTGCTTAGCAAAAAGGTTGGACTTTCTGCTAAGCACCCTTACTTTTAGATATAGCACTTACTTTTAAGTGTATTTCTTTATTCAATTGATTTTTGAGGTTTTTGTGCAAAGTAGATGACAATGTGTCTATTTGTACTTTAAGTTAGAGTAAGTTTCGTCAATCAATTAAATTGTTAAATTTTTATATATAATTTACTGGTTATTAACCTACATGCCATAATTGTCTTCGTCAACGATGCCTAGTAGTTCGAGTAGCCACATCATAATTTTTGTTTTAAGTTGGTTTTCTATTAAGATACAATACAAAATTAGACTAGTCAATAGTGTTAAAAAATGGAAATTTTTATTAATTTTATACTTATATAAACCGTTATATAAAAATATATACACATTATAATTAACTGATTAATAACACTATGTGTAATTTTTAAATGTATATTTTTTTATGAAAATTATAGTGCCATTAATTAAACATTACAATTCTTTTTTCGAAAGTCCTGAGGGATTGACGACAATAAAGTCTTTTAATGAGAATGAAAGGTTACTTTTTCAAGCTGTTTTAGCGAATAAGGTGGAAACAGATGTTCAAGCAAGTAAATTGCTATACGATGGCAATCCGAGCAGTCAATCGTATATGAAGTTCAAGCAATCTTTGTATCCTAAGTTGATTAAGATGTTAATCAATATGGAAATTAATGTTTCACATTTTAATGTGGATAAGAAATTGAGGCTGTTGCGCGAAAGTCATGCAGTGAGATTATTATCTAATTTATCTCCTACAACACTTACTCGCGCTCTTATGAAGAAAGTCTTGCTAAAAGCAGAGCGGATGCAAATGTATGATATAGCAGCAATGTTATCACAATCTCTTTCTTACGATTCGAAAACACACCTCAAGAATGTGCGTGAAGGTGACGTATACTGGGATAAATATCTGCATTATAGTGCATTCGAAGATGCAAGGATTCGAGCTAGAAATGCTTATGCAGATATATCGAAGTATACTCGTAAACAACATTTAAATCAAGAACTATCGCAAAGAGCTGAACAATCAGCAGCAGAATTAAAAAAGATTTTACATAAAGAGAATACAAGAGCTTTTCGATATTATTATCAACTTAAGTATCTACAATATATATTAATAGGGGAACATCAGCATATCATAGAGAATAATCAAGAAGCTATCGATTATCTACTGAAATATGATCGTGATAACGATGGAATTGATACCTTAAGAATTCAAATTGCTATATCCTATTTCAATTTGAATATGTACGATAAAGCGATTACTTATCTAGATGATGATATAAACCCTGCTGAAAAGAGATGGATATTAAAGGTATCCTTAAAAGCTAGAGGCTATTTTCTTAAAGATAAATTTCAAGAAGCTTCCTATTTCATGAATTCTATCGTATCCCTGTCAGCTTTTAAGGGTGGTCGTAAATCATTTAAAGAGAAGGTGTGGTTATATAAGTATTACGCTGAATTAATGATAGGGATAAATGAAAACAAGCCAATCAATGCTAGACAGATTAAAAATAATCTTACGAGAACAGCAGTTGATAAAAAAGGACAAAATATTCCTTTGTTCTTCGCTAATTTAATTAATGAGATTTTAAAAAGTGGTCCTGAAATATTATACAAAGAAAGGGAAAGAATAGAGATGTATTATACTTCTCATTTGAAGCCGAGTAAAAATAAAAGAGCCATGCTTTTCGCTAAGTTTTTGATTTTACTTCCAGAAGAAAAATACAATAGACAGCTTTTCCGTAAAAAATTGATGAAGCTAAAAGACGATTTCAAAAAGAATCCATTGAAAGATGTTATTCAGCCGGATAATGAATTCGTTAATTACGAAAAAATAATAGCTAGGCTTCTAGATCAATATGTACCGAATCAAGAAAATGTATTCCAAAGCGTTCGTAAAGAAACCTTGAGAATTCAAGAGGCAGTAGTTTAAGAAAATCATAAGTGGCGCCTTTTGGGGGAAACCCCACAATAAAAATAACTAGTCCAAATTCGAGAAAATACTTTCTAAGAATTTCTGAGCTGCCTTTAGTTGCTGTTTTTCTTCCATATTGTAGTTGAAAATCAAGCTAACAATAAAGCGCTCGTCGTATTCACAGTAATAACGTCCTAGTTGGTGATTGTACAAGTTTTCAGTACCTGGTCCTTTAAATTCTTTAAATTGATACTTTTTAGTTTCACCGTTTTCTATGTTCCGTTCCCCTTGTGTTTTTTTAGCATCGATATATTTGTCTGTCCAATTTGGAATTTCGTCAGGTAGTGGATTTCTGTTTACTTGTACTAAAATACCTCCACCAGTCCATCTCCAAAAACAAGAGCTACTATGCTGGGTTCCTTCACTTCGTCTCTTTCCGTCGGAAATAATAATATTAGCTTCTCTTACATCGAATTCATCCGCAACAAGTTTTGCTTTCAGTAAATCGCAAGCTTTTGGTAGCTGATTTTGTTCTATATTCTTTGCTTCATTTATAATAGCATCAATTTTTTCTGGAGAAACTTCTTGTCCTGAACGCTTTAACTTTTCAGCAATTTGGGCACTATCTCTTGAGTAAGAATATGAACCAGACTCTTCCTGAGCCGGATTCAAGATATCATTTTTCGACGGTGTTTTCGGGTCGTTTTTACAAGACCAAAGGAGTGCTAGTATACATAATAAACTATAAAAATAGAGGCTTTGAATTTTCATATTCTGTAATTTGAACGCAAATGTACTAATAGATTTACTTTTATACATGTTTATTGTCATCTGAAACAAGATGTGTTTTAAATTCTTGAAAACGGTGGGGGATTCATGAACGTCATATCATATTTTAGTACCTTTACCCAAAAGCAAAAGATGAGATTTACAGCTATTATTTTGTTCCTTAATTTTTGTTTTTTGGGTCAAGCCCAAAATATGAATGATCAGTACTTAAATGATTATTTAGTTAAATGGGGACATTCCAAGACGTATATGATCAGCTTGATTAAGGCAATGCCTGAGGATAAAATGACGTATAAACCAACTGAATCTGCACAATCATTCAGAGATTTAACCATTCATATTGTTAGTAATATGGTCTGGTTAAGTACCGATTATCTTGAAGGTGGTGGCTTTGAAACAGAGTATAAGAATAAAGATTTAACGAAAGCAGAATTGATTCAAGTAGTAGAAAAAGCTTTTGATTATAGTTACACAGCAGTAAAGAATTACAATCGCGATAAGCTAGTTGAAGAACAATCCTTTTTTGCTGGACCTATGACAGGACATCAGATTTTACGCTTGATGAATGATCATTGTACGCACCATAAAGGACAACTTACGCTTTATTTAAAAATGAATGAGATAGCTGTGCCACGTTATGTAGGCTGGTAAATATAATATTATGGATACATTAGAATCATTTTTCCGAGAAATCGAACGAAACGTAATAGGACGTAATGTACAGTTTGAAAGTCCTTATGGTACTCAGCATGTCTTGTATGCAGATTGGGTTGCTAGTGCTAGAATGTATGAGCCAATTGAAAAGAAAATTCGAGAATTCGTTTTACCATTTGTTGCCAATACACATACGGAATCGAATGTTACTGGAACTGCAATGACACGTGCGTATAACGAATCAAAAAAAATTATCAAAGCACACGTTAACGCACATGCAACAGATCATTTAATATTTTGCGGATCTGGAATGACCGCAGCTATTGCGAAGTTGCAACGAATTTTGGGGTTGAAAGTTCCAGAGCGATTTCATTCTTATTTGGAAAGTAATTCTAAAGAAAAATCATATCGTAAAATTACCAAAAGAAGCAAAGTTCTCAACAAAAAGTATAGTTTCAAAGAACATCACAAACCGATCGTTTTCGTGACACATATGGAACATCACTCAAACCATACTTCTTGGCTTGAAACAATTGCTGATGTTGAAATAATTAAACACAATGAAAACGGAGAAGTGTGTTTGGATCACTTCCAACAATTGCTTGAACTTTATCAAGATCGCACGTTTAAAATTGCTTCTGTAACAGCATGCTCGAATGTTACAGGTATTGAATCTCCTTATCAAGAAATTGCAAAAATGATACATCAATACGATGGTGTTTGTTTTGCTGATTTTGCAGCTTCAGCTCCTTATGTGGATATCGATATGCATCCTGATGAAGAAGGCGCGCATCTTGATGCTATTTTCTTTAGTCCTCATAAATTTTTAGGAGGTCCTGGTACGCCAGGAGTGTTGATCTTTAATGAAGCTTTATATAATAATAAGTGTCCTGATATTCCTGGAGGTGGAACTGTAAGTTTTACAAGTCCATGGTATAAGCACGACTATATAACCGATATAGAAGTAAGAGAAGATGGAGGGACACCACCTTTTATTCAAGGAATCCGCGCTGCAATGGCGATTCGACTAAAAGAGAGCATGACAGTCAAACGAATTAAAGAAAGAAAAAATCAATTGTTGCAACTCTTTTTTGATCAATTTGAAGGCGTTGAAGATATTCATTTTTTAGCCAATAATAAAAGAGATCGACATGGTATTGTTTCTTTTTATGTTCAAGATTTACACTATAATTTATTGACAAAAGTGTTGAATGATCGATATGGAATTCAAGTGAGAGGTGGATGTGCATGTGCAGGTACATATGGGCATATATTATTTGACTTGGATATCAATTCAAGTAATAGAATGAGAGAATATATATTGAAAGGTGATAATACCTATAAACTAGGATTTGTAAGAGTTTCATTACATCCTACTTTAAGTAATGATCAATGTTTATATATAGCTGAAAGTATTAAAGACATCATTAACGATAAAGAATTTTGGAAAACAGAATATGTTTATGATAATGCACACAATGAATATTACCATGCTAAACAATCTATTTCAACAACAGAGGATCATATATTAGATCGCATATACTCATTTGATAACGAAGAATTTGTAATAAATTAAAAAAAATGAAAGCACTATTATTTTATTTTGGAATAATTGGTTTCATGGTATCCTGTGGAACTACAACCCCTAAATCAACTGATAATCCCGTGACAACAGAAGCTTCAATTAAACAAAAGGTTGATGGGTGTATGGAGATCGTCGAAATAATGAATTATACACACGATTCGGATTGTCAATATTTATTGAAAATGGAAAATGGTACTTTGTTATTTCCTGCTGAATTACCGGCGAATGATAAAGTTGCCTTTTACAATGGAGCGGGTCTTAAAATAGGGTATGAGGTAATCGAAGTGAATGATAAAAACATTGCTCAAGTTGCTTGCAAACAGCATGATTATCTGGTTAAAGTCACCTGTATGGAGCAGTTTGTGATTCAAGAAAAAGGTATGCCGAGTACACATGAAGAATGTGTTTCAATAAAGAATCCTTATAAATTCAATTGGATGCGAAATGCAATAACAAGTTTTAATCCGAAATTAGTATCAGAATATCCTTATAATCCAGGTTTTATATATGAATTCAAAACGGATGAGAGTTCGATTCTATTTGATTGCTTAGGGAATCAAATATGCGATACAAATGACAATCAAGATTGTGCATCTTTACTTGCTGGACTTACTGACCCCAAGGTTATTCTTGTGGTAAATAACTAAATATGAATACTAATTTAGATCCCACTGGGGAACATTTATCCGGTGAGGAGAAATTAATAGACAAGGCTTTGAGGCCAAAGTCTTTAAAGGATTTTTCCGGTCAGCAAAAAATAGTTGATAATTTAGATGTATTTATTCAAGCTGCAAAATTACGAGGTGAATCGCTTGATCACGTATTGTTACATGGCCCACCAGGTTTAGGGAAAACAACTTTATCTCACATTATATCAGAAGAACTAGGCACAAACATGAAATTAACTTCTGGCCCAGTGCTGGAAAAGCCAGGAGATCTTGCAGGTCTATTAACGAATCTAGACGAAGGGGATGTATTGTTTATTGATGAAATCCATCGATTGAATACGGTTGTAGAAGAATATTTATACAGTGCAATGGAGGATTTTCGTATCGACATCATGATTGATTCTGGTCCCAATGCTCGATCAGTTCAATTGACATTAAATCCCTTTACACTTGTGGGCGCTACAACTCGGATGGGGTTGTTGACTGCTCCTATGAGAGCTCGGTTTGGTATAACGTGCCATCTTGATTATTACGATGTAGAAACGTTGAAAAATATCATTTTAAGAAGTTCTTCGATATTAAATATAACCATAGAAGAACAAGGGGCTTATGAAATTGCTCGGCGTTCAAGGGGAACACCTCGAATTGCTAATGCTTTGTTGAGACGTGTTCGAGATTTTGCTCAGATAAAAGGAAATGGAATCATTGATAAAGCAATTTCCATGTATGGTTTATCTGCACTAAATGTTGATGAAAGTGGACTTGATGAAATGGATAACAAAATACTTGATGTTATAATCAACAAGTTCAAAGGAGGTCCTGTAGGTATCTCTACAATCGCAACTGCCATAGGCGAAGAAGCTGGAACGATAGAAGAAGTACATGAACCTTTTTTAATTATGGAAGGCTACATTCACCGAACTCCAAGAGGAAGAGAAGCCACTTCAAAAGCTTACGAACATCTAGGTGTTGATAAAGGCTCATTCGGTGATCAAAGAACATTGTTTTAAAATGTTTTGGGCTTAAGCCCAAAACATCATACTACTTACGCTTTCGCTGTCGGAGTGAAATTCATAGGTGGAAAGTGCTGTACTTGCTTATCTTCAATTACCCCAAATTGTTTTTCATACTTTGATACATTATCGTGCAATGCCTTTAATAGTCGTTTAGCATGTTGAGGTGTAATTAAAATTCTTGATTTCACCTTTGCTTTTGGGATATTATGAATTACTCTCAAAAAATCAATCACAAACTCGTTTTGATTGTTTGATATTATTGCAAGATTTGAATAGACACCTTCTGCGATTTCTTCCGATATTTCCAAATTCACCTGCTTGCCCTGAGGCTTCTTTTCTTCTGCCATTATTTTTTCTTTTTTACGTCATTTATTTTTTTGAATAAATCGAAATCATACTCCTCTATCTCGCTTTTATAGTCTTCGAAATCTTTATCCAAAAATGTTGAAATTTCTTGTACTGCTTCTTCTACGCTTTTTGTAGTTGTTTTAATTAAGTTCAGTGTATTTCCACCAACCTCATCCCAGCTTGATCCAAGATACCAAGAAGCAGTTCCTAGTTTATTACTTAATTTATTCGGATCACGTTGTATCCCTTTTAATCCTTGAGGCATATAATATAACTCCTCAAGCGCATTGATTTTTTCGAGTATCTCTTTATTTGATTCTTTTAACTTAGTCGATGTAGAATCTGGAAGGGCGAATGCTAGCTTTTCAATAGATTGAACAGTTTCTTTTGCTGCTCTTATTTTGTCCATTCCTATTTTTGCTGTTTCTATAGAATTAGCATACTCTGTATACGTCTCTAGTATTGCTTCTTTTTTCTTTTTATCGTATGGCATTCTAGGATCTGGATGGACCGTAATATTTATACTATCCTTGATGTCTTTATACATAGCTACGACTTTATAAGTTCCAGCTAGCACCTCTGGTCCTGAAGGTTCTCTCGCATCTTTTCTTGGTGCTTGTCTTGAAGGCCATTCTACACCTTTCATTCGTTTTCTCCATCTCAATTTACCAAATCCTTCTTCTGGCTTCGCCGATAAAGTTCTTATGGTATCTCCAGCCGAATCCATAATGAAATAATTGATTTCCTTTTTATTTTTTCTTTTACCTTTTTTCATTTTATCGCCATCTTTGGCCTGCTCTTCATCCTTCTTGCCTTTCTTCTTCACTTTTTTCTTGCCTTTCTTTGAAGTCGATTCTTCTTCCATTTTTTTGTCTTTCGACTTGGGTTTAATGTAGTAATTAATTTGAGCTGCATTATTTTTAGTAGGTGCTCTAAAGTCAGCTTGGGCAGAAAAACGTACACCTTGATAGCTACGATATTCCATTAAATATGCATCAGGAGAATCTAGTAATGTGAATTCTTTATCCAGTACAGAGGATTCTTCGGCTATTTTTCTCAGCGGTCTTATATCATCTATTATCCATAAAGCTCTACCAAAAGTTCCTAAAATTAAGTCGTGATCTCTTGGATGAATTTTAATATCCCTTACTTGGACTGGTGGCATTTCTTCATTCCATTTATTCCAGTTTGTCCCATTGTCAAAGGATACATATAAACCATCATCAGCTCCAGCAAACAGAAGATTTTGTTGTTCATCATCTTGAACGATAGAACATATAAAACTTTTAATTTTGGAATCGTCAATAATTCTTCTCCAGCTTACACCGTAATCTTTGGTCATAAATGCATATGCTGAAAAATTATTTCTTCTATAGTCATTCACTGCTATGTAAGCTGTTCCTGCATCAGTTGGGGAAACTTCAATTTGAGCAATCCAAGCTCCTTTTGGCATACCAAGAACATTGTTACTCACATCAATCCATGATGTTCCTCCATCTCTTGTAATGTGCAATTTTCCATCATCAGATCCTGCCCATATCACATTTTTATCTTTTGGACTAGGAGCAATAGCAAGCAAAGTGGTGTAGTTCTCAGCATTTGTTGCATCGATTGTTAAACCTCCACTTATATCTTGCTTTTGCTTGGTTGTGTCATTTGTTGTTAAGTCACCTGATAAAATTTTCCAGCTCAAACCACAGTCATCACTGTAATGAACGTATTGACTTCCGAAATATAATCCGCATTCATTAAACGGATCTTGTGCAGCCGCTGCATTCCAATTATATCGTAAGGGTTTGCCTTCAGGATGAACGGGTTTTACCATTGTTGTACTTCCTGTAACCCGATCATACCGCCCTACATTTCCTCCCTGGGACATCGCATATCCATATCTTGAATTTTCCATACTGGGTACCACATCGAATCCATCCCCAAAATACAATTCTTGCCAGTCGTAGTTCGTTATCCCTCCTCTACGATATACAGTATTCGGACCTCTCCAACTTCCATTATCTTGCATTCCTCCATATACATGATATGGAAAATCCATATCGTAGTTGACATGATAGAATTGGCCAACCGGGATTGTATTGATAAATTGCCAGTTTTCGCCGCCATCTCTAGAAATATTCAGCCCCCCATCATTTCCATCAATAATGTAGTCTGGATTTTCATCGTCTATATAAAACGCATGGTGATCTGGATGAACACCATTTTGATAATTCGCAATTTCTGTAAACGTTTTACCACCATCTTCACTTTTTGAAACGTACGTGTAAATATTGTATAGTCTATTTTCATTCGTAGGATCTACATATAATTCTGCGTAATAAAAAGGTCTATTTCCTATGTTTTTCTTACTGACTAAGGACCATTTCGCACCCCCATCAATAGACTTATACAATCCGTTTTCTTCAGCTTCTACCAGGGCATATATAATGTTCGGTTTATTATGGGCAATCGCTATACCTATTCGACCAAGATTCCCTTTTGGTAAACCTTCTTCTGCTGTTGCTTTTGTCCAATTTTCACCTCCATCATAGCTTATGTGTAAGCCTGATCCTTCTCCTCCACTATTAAAAGTATATGGCTTACGCCCAAATTCCCACATGGCAACAAGAATCTTATTGGGGTTTGCTGGATCCATTACCATATCAGCAACTCCAGTTTCATCATTTACATATAAAATTTTCTTCCACGTATTTCCTTTATCCATACTTTTGTAAACTCCTCGATCTTGCGTGGGGCCCCATGCTGCACCCATTGCTCCTGCATATACTATATTACTATTGGTTGGGTCTACTAAAATGCGGTGGATGATTTTTGTTTTCTCTAAACCTTTGAATTGCCAATCTTTACCACCATTATTCGAATAAAAGATTCCTGCACCTTCATTATGTGAGTTTCTGGGGTTTCCTTCACCTGTACCTACCCATATTTCACTTGGATTACTTTTGTTAATTTCAATAGAACCAATGGATAAAACACCTGATTTATCGAAAATAGGATCCCATGTAATGCCACCATTTTTAGATTCCCATACGCCACCAGATGCAGACCCTACGTATATGTGGTCTTTATCATTTGGATTGACATCTATAGCAGTTATCCGGCCACTCATACCCGCTGGACCTATATTGCGAACATCCATCGATTTCAAAAGATCCATGTCAATATTTTGGGCTTGACCCCATACACCGCACATAATAAACGTAAAAAATAGTAGGTATTTATTCATATTGTAAATAATTGGATTGGTAAAATCAATAACCAAAATAATACATAAATTTCGGTATTGTGTTCATTTCACTTTGAATAATCCCATTTTTTGTCCTTTAATTTTTTTACATTGGCTGAACATTTAATCATAAAACAAAATGAAGAAGTACATCACAAGAGCTAATATTGGATTATTATGCGCTGTAGCAATGGGGGGCTACTTAATGATAGGAGGATTTGCAAAGCTGATTCAAGCAGAAGAAGTTGTACGTAATCTTGAAAATGGAGGCTTGTATGATTGGACGCTTATTATAGGGATAGGAGAAGTGGTGAGCATCATTCTATTTATTATACCACAAACTATGCGTCTAGGAGCTATGTTACTTGCTGCTTATTTCGGAGGTGTCATCATGTTTCACATGAGCCATTCCATGCCAGAACATCAAGGATTTACCGCAGGGGCAGTCTTTTTTACACTTACTCTAGTCATTTCTTGGATTAGAGGAATGGAATTGATAACAGTAGGGAAGGAAAAGTAAACGTATGGTTTACATAACGTCCATTGCTAAAACAGTCGACGTCAAGAAAAAAGGTAAACCTACCCAAAACCATGCAGGTTTTACAGCTAATAAAAAGATGGTAAGAACAAGGGAAACTGCGCTTATTGCCCAGTAAAGTTTCTTCGAATTTTTTGTATCGCTCATTATCTATATTTCTTAATGATGCTCAAAGGTAGGTCTTTGAAATAAAGAAGACAATTTTTACTCCCAATATGTTTGAAACTTCAACTTAATTTATTTTTTGAAAAGACAATTTCTTCTCTTTCTTCACTGTTATTATGTGGTACTATTTGTATAATTATCGCATTATTAGTACCTTAGAAACTATTGAAAATAAATCTACTGTTTTATGGAAAGAGCGAAAATAGAAGCTGCTCGTGATGCTTATTTACAGGTCATGAAAGAACAGCTTGCGGCACAATATCCTGACGCTATTGATTTCTATCAAAAGGAGGGGAATCTTCAGGTGCTAGACACAGCCAATTGGCCAAAGAATAAGAATTCAAGAGAAGGATTGACATCAAAGAAAGGGATCATAACAGATGCAGAATTACGTCATCTTTT
>JAHDGD010000073.1 GCA_020627825.1 Saprospiraceae bacterium | reverse complement strand
CGCTTGAGGAGTAGCATCTGAGTGGCTTTAACATTTGCTCGGGCTTGAGTGATGGCTTCTCTTAAGGGAATTACTTAGTTGGAGAGATATTGTTATGATAGTATTGCTTTGAACTTGTAAACTTCAAAGCGTGGGGGACGAAGGTTGGAGTGCATTAGAGTAGGGGAGAGAATGTAGGGATGATTATCTCTGCTATAATTACGAAGCCGCTGTGGCATGATTTATAGAGTTAGATACCGCATTTATTTAGCTGTTATTCAAATATTCTCCCATTTTATCGCCGTATAATTTCGCTTAAGCCATTAATATTTCCAATCTGTATGTCTAAACGGTAGTCGATTCAATTCATCTCTATGCATTCTCCACTTTGGCATAAATTCATTCATATATCTTATGAAACGGTCATTGTGATTTCTTTCTAATAAGTGTACGAGTTCGTGAACCAAGATATATTCTAAACATATCAATGGCTTTTTTGCCAATTCAAGATTTAACCAAATTCTCTTTTTTTCAATATTGCAACTTCCCCACTTTGTTCTCATTAGCTTTATACGGAAGTCGGATGCTTTGACTCCGATTTTGGCCTCCCATTTAGATAATAGATCAGGGATTATTTTTTTCATTTCTGATCTATACCAATCGTCTAAGATCTCCTTTCTCTTCTCTTCTGATGCACCTGGCCGTATAAAGAGTTCTATTGTACTCTGATGAAGGTTCACTTTAGGCTTGGCATGTTCTTCTGTAACAGTCAGCAAGTAACGCTCTCCCTGAAAGTAGTGGCTTTCTTTTTCGATGTATTCTCTTGGTGTTTCTCTATCTTGATTTCTGAACGTTGTTTGTTGCTTCTTTATCCATTTGAGCTTATTGATGGCAAATACTCGGATAGTGTCCAACTCCATATGATTGGGTGCAGCGATTCTTACCTTCCCATTTGGTGGATAAACGCTAAGGTGGATATTCTTGATATCCTTTTTCTCAACGTCAATGGTGATATTTCCTAATTGCAACTCTTGCATTAGTATTCCAGTTGAGCTTTGATGATGTCGAATATTCTCTCCACCTTATTTTCCAGACCGTATGGTTCTGGTGGTTCATTTGCAATATCAATTCCTGAGTCTACAGCATAAGTAGAAAGCTGTTTATATATTTCAGCTTTTATCTCTTGTTCCTTGGGTCTATTCCCTCTCCAATCATCTCTTTTGGTTATTTTAACTGCTTTGTCGATTCTTAATGCCAAGTCTTCATTCTTTCCTAAGTTGTTGTACAAAGCTCTTTGAGCTACGGTTACTAAACCGTCTGGTGTTTCATCGCTTTTTCCTTTGGTGACTTTCTTGGCAAGCTCTGCGATCTTTTCTAAATACTCTTGATAGCTGATGGCAGCTTCTTTTCTTGCCTTTATGATTTCTGCCAATAGCTTAGACATTTCGTCAAAGAATGCTGGATCTATCAGATGTTCTTTGATGATCTTTTTTCTGACGTTGTTCTCAATTGTTTCTGCAACGGCTTCTTGACTGCTTCGGATACCTTCTGGAAGATTACCAATCGCCTCAATAATACCTTCACTTGAGATGATTTCTAACAATGAAGTATCACCAAATGGAGAAATTTTCTCTGACTCTTCTGCTTGGATATAGGTGTCAATCAAATGACGCATATCAGCTTCATAGGTTTTGAGGTCTAATACTTCACCACTGGCTTGTCTTATTTCTTCTCTCAATTTCAGATAATGGTCTACCTCTTTCTTGATTCTTGCAATCTCTGAAAGTGTATAGCCAGCCTCTTCCATTTCATCTGCAATATTGGCATATGCTCGAATTAATGCTACCGTCTTCTTGTAAAGAGCAGTCCGCTGTGGTTCTCTCGCTTTGAGTTCTTCTTCTATCTCTGTGTTGCCACAAAAATATCGGATATGTGCCATCGAGTCTTTTGGTGATTCTACAGGCTCACATAACAAGGCAATTTCCTCCAAAGCATTATCCAATCGTTCTTTGCCTTTCTCTAATCTATCTTGAAGCATAATATCAATGTCCTCTGCCTCAAAATGGTCGGTGTCTAATTCACTGGTATACACTTGAAGTGCGCCAGTTCCTTCTTCGTTGACTAATTTTTTAAATAGATCTTTGTAGTCGATGATATAACCAAATGACTTATCCGCTCCATCTAATCGATTGACTCTGGTGATGGCTTGGAACAAACCATGATCTTGCATCGATTTATCTATGTAGAGATAGGTACAAGTTGGCGCATCAAATCCTGTCAAGAGTTTAGAAACCACTATGAGCAATTTCATATTGGCAGGTTCTTTCTTGAATTTGTTTTTTGCCCAATCCTCGTATTGTTCTGTTGATTTTTCACCGAGCAAATCTTTGTACAAGTTGTACATAAACTCCTTCTCCGTTTCTGTACTGGCTCCTGTATCTTCTGTGCTTACATCACTTGTCTGTGGACTATAGGAAGTAACAATAGCTACTTTTTCTTTTAACGGTGATTTTGAAAACAAGCTATAGTACTTGCAAGCCTCATAAATTGAACCAGCCACCAATATTGCATTACCTCTTTGTGAAGAGAGTCTTGGTCGTTTTCTGAAATCTATAACAATGTCATTGACTATTTTTTCCATTCTTGAACGACTACTGAGCACTTTTTGCATCGTTCCCCATTTCTTTTTCAACTCCATTTTCTGAAAATCATTCAGATCTTCAGTCACAATGTTAAACCACTCGTCAATCTTTTTAGTAGATGTAATTCTTTGATCCACATCTCTTGCCTCATATTGCAAGTCTAAGATGACTTCATCTTCTACACCTTCATTGAACTTGTAGGTGTGGATGTATTTTCCAAACACCTCTAAACTTGTCTTCTTATCTTTTTTTAACAATGGCGTACCAGTAAAACCGATGAATACAGCTGTAGGCATTATGGCTTTCATCGTACGGTGCAGCTTGCCGCTTTGTGTTCGGTGACATTCATCTACAAAGACAAATATTTCTCCTACGGTTTGTGGAGGTGAATTTTCTAATTCTTTGATGAACTTATTGAAATTGCCTACATCTCTCTTACCGAACTTATGGACTAAAGAACAAAGTAGACGTGGCTTAGCTTGCCCCAATTGTCGCATCAAATCATTGCCACTACTGGTTCTATAAATGGCTTCTCCAGCATCGGTAAATACATCTTCTATCTGCTTGTCCAACTCATCTCTATCTGTCAAGATTACGACTCTTGCACTCGGCTTGTTCTCTAATATCCACTTGGCCAACCAAACCATTGTGATACTCTTTCCACTGCCTTGGGTATGCCAGATAATACCACCTTCGTATCTATTGACAAATTGCTGTGCTTCTTTGACGCCAAAATACTGATGCACACGTGGTAGTTTTTTGACACCTCCATCAAAGAGTACAAAATCATAAAGCAATTCAATCAATCGCTCTTTGTTGCACATCTTCAATAAGTACTTATCCAAGAGATTGCGACTGTTGTCATCTACATCTTCTTTCCATTTGAGATAATACTTCTCTGATGTACCAATAGTGCCATATCGTAAGCCTTCGGTGTCATTACCAGCAAAACAATATTGTACGGTGGCAAAAAAAGATTGAATAAAATGATCTTGTTGATTGGTGATGTTTTGGCGAATACCATCATTGATGGTGACACTACTTCGCTTTAGTTCTATGACACCAACGGCAATGCCATTGATATAAATTACAATATCAGGTCGCTTGGTTTTATTTCCTTTAATCGTGACTTCTTCTGCAATGGCAAAATCATTATCATTAAAATCTTCCCAGTTGATCAAATGCACATCCTCAAAGTCACTGCTGGCATCTGCCTTTACTTTTACCCCATAGCGGAGGAGTCGATAGACATTTTTATTAGTGGTGTAGAGACTGTCGCTAAAATTTTGAGCTGTTTGAGTGAGTTGAAAAATAGCTCTGTTGATTTGTACGTCGGTATAGCCTTTACGAGACAGGTATGCTTTCAATAGTTCTTCTTCTATATTGCTATTGCCTTCTCGTTCTTGCCAATCTCCTAAATATGTATAGTCCAACTCATTTTGGAAGAGCCGGACAACTCGATTTTGTGTAATGCGTTCTATGCTGCCGACTTTATTCATACTAATCTGATTTTGCCAGTTAATAGATTTTGCATTAAGCCTTGTTTCAGTTCTTTGTATTTGGATAATTTAACTTCAAATTTTTCAATCTCAGAATCCATATCGGATAGGATGGTGGCAATTTTATCCTGCTCTTCTTTTGAACCAGGTAGAGGAAATTCGTAATGGACAAAATCCTTCTGATACAAATGAGAAATTGTAGAGCCAGCTGTTAGTTTTCCAAGATACTCATCAAAATGATTTGACATCAAAAGATGATAAAAGAAGTGAGGTTGAAACTCTTTATTTTTTGGTCGAATTACAAAAACGCCACTATTTAAAGTTGAAGGAAATGGTAACTGATTAATGTAAGCAACTTTGCCGATAGTTCCGTCTTTTGTGACCAATACATCTTCTTTTTTAATTTGAATATTCTTATCCTGGTCAAATCTATTTTTCTCGACAAATACACAATTATCCCAATCAATGAATCCGTTTTTGAAATCTGTTCCTGTTATTAAGCCAAAGTCACCTGAATCTTGGTATTCGTCTGTTGTTAAACCTTGCCATCCAATTCTTGCTTTTAAGACTGCACAATCCCCCAACTTCCTCTCCACCCATCCTTCCTTAGGTCTCAATAACTCCTGCATCGCTCCTTGTTTAATCAATCGTTTTTTGGCGATCTTTTTTTGGATGGCTTGGATGAGCTGGTCGGTGTCGGAGAGGACGGTGGCGATGGCGGTCTGTTCGGGGAGTGGGGGGAGTGGAATTTTGATTTGTTTAACTATTTTAGAGCTAAGTCCATCCATAATCCCTCCTACAGAGAGACTATAAACCTGTTCTTTAAGTATTTCGGAGTCAAAATAATGAGATAAAAAGCTTGATAGCATTTTTTCATTAAGCCTAAGTCGAAGTAAATGGCTATCCATAATTCCTCTCTCAATGCCCTCTGGAACAATAAAAGTTTTTCCAATTGTACCCATCATTGAAACTATAAAGTCACCAGATTTAAGCTCACAAGATTTCAATTTTTCAAAATGCGATTTGGTTAAATATCTATCTCCAATAGACATATCCTTATCAAATATGTTTTCTTGACCATAGACTTTAAAGCCTTTAGAAATGAGTAATTCTTTTTTCAGTTGACTACCAAAAGGGCCAATTTTTATCCCCCCATTTTGTTTTAATATCTCAGGAGTATCAACAACTTTCCATTGATTAGGAATTAGACCAATATCAGTCTGCTTGTATCCTTTGCTCAATTCCATACAAATCCCATTTTAGCAAGGTGAGCATTTACCTTTTCTTCCAAGTCTTTCACTTCTTGGTCTATACTTGGCAAAGGTGTTTCATAGCGTTCGGCCAGTTCTTTGATGCGGTTGGTAAGACCTTGGCTGATGTGGTCTATCTCTCCTTTGATGGAGGATTGTATTGTTGCAATCCATTTATCATTTACAACTAAGGTTTTTACTTCTTCAGGTGTTAGTGTTGGATATTTGGCGTAAAGCTTTTCGTCCAGTTCCGTCTCGGCAGTCTTGATGGATTTGCTGATTTTGGATACTTCGGTATGGAGTTTTACATACTGCTCCAAGATTTTGATTTCCGATTTGGTGTCCTCGTCTTGTTCTGCTTTCTTTAATTCTTTAATGCGTTTACTTGCATTGGCTTTATTGACCTTTTCCAATTCCGCAAAAGCACCTTCTTCGCCACTATGTTCTTCTTCCAGTTCAGAGATTTGGCTACTGCCATTTTCTTTGTCTTGATTCAGTTGGTCGATGGCATCTTGTTCGGCTTGGAAGTATTTAGCAATGACCAAAGACTTGGGTACTATGTCACAAGTCCAACCCTTGTCTTTTTCTTTGCCGTTTTTGGCTTTCTCTATGATGCGATAGGTTTCTGCTACCCATCCATCTGAGGAAATGATGTAGCAATCATCTTGCATTGTTTCATTCCAGTAGCTCAGTAATATTTGATAGATGTTGTATTTATTGACTAAAGCTTTC
The DNA here is from genome assembly GCA_020627825.1 of Saprospiraceae bacterium. GTDB lineage: Bacteria > Bacteroidota > Bacteroidia > Chitinophagales > Saprospiraceae > JAHDFB01. Next base: position 12,472 of record JAHDGD010000073.1, on the reverse strand, counting down.
TCTTGATAGTTGGCGAGTAGGTCTTCTGCCAGTTCTGCAATGATTTCCTTTGGCTTATGACCTTGTTGTAGATCCTTGAGTTTGCTTGTATTTTTCTTAGACCAAGACTGAAAGAGTGCATCCATCTCAGACAGAAAGGATTTGAATTCTGAATGGGTATAGATTTCTTCTTTGATGGCTTCCTTTGTGATGGTCAAGTCTGCATATTGGACGCCTCTCTTTTTGAACAAAGATTTTCTAAGTGTCGGAAATACCTTCCAATAGGCCTCCAACTCGTCAATATCTTTGACAGGAAGTCCACCTTTGAGATGGGCTTCTATGTCCTGCAAGTCTTCTTTGTCTTGGTTGTCAATGTATCGTGGGATATTGAGATTGTACTCATTATCTGCTATCTCACTGATGGACACCATCTTGCTAAAGCCAGGAATTTCTTTTTGATGGGTAAATACATCAGTGATCCGTCTGATATCTTGCTCCCGTAGTCGGTTCTTATTGCCGTCTTTGATGTAACCTTTACCCGCATCTATCATAAAGATGCCTTTGCGGTTATGTGCATTCTCCTTGTCCACAAAGATGATAGCGGCAGGAATACCTGTACCATAAAACAAGTTGGCAGGTAACCCGATAATACCTCGGACAAATCCTCTTTTGATTAGATTGGTTCTGATTTCTGCCTCTGCATTGCCACGGAACAGTACACCGTGAGGTAGAATAATGGCACCTTTTCCATTACGCTTGAGCGAACGGATAATGTGCAAGAGAAAAGCATAGTCACCATTTTTAGAGGGCGGAATACCATAATCTGTAAATCGATCATAAGTATCATCCGGCAAGGTCAATCCTTGACTCCACCGCTTATCACTAAAGGGCGGATTGGCTACAACAAAGTCAAAGGTTTTGAGATTGTCCTTTAAGTCCTTGTCCTCGAAAAGCGGATTCGACAAAGTGTTTCCTTGTTTGATTTCTGCTGTAGGGTTGTCGTGCAAAATCATATTCATACGAGCCAGACCAGCTGTGGTAGAATCTTTCTCTTGACCATATAAGGTCACTTTAGAACTGGCTTCTTCTCCAACTTTAAGTAATAGTGAACCAGACCCACAGGTCGGGTCATATACCGTGATATCAGAATTGGTATCTACTTCATTTATGCCAATGATTTTTGCCATTGTACGGCTGACCTCTGCTGGTGTATAGAATTGTCCTTTGCTCTTTCCGCTTTGCGTAGCGAAGTGCCGCATTAGGTATTCGTAGGCATCGCCTAAGATATCATCACCATCCGCTTTGTTCTTTGAGAAATCCAACGAAGGATTTTCGAAGATAGAAATGAGATCCGTCAAGGTATCGACCATCTCCTTGTCATTCCCCAATTTGGTCGGATCATTGAAATCTGGAAACTTTGCCAAGTTGTTGGCTTGAGCTATCGGAGCCAATATCTTCTTATTGATTTGATCTCCGATATCTGTTTTCCCTTTCAGATTGACCATATCTTGAAAGCTTGCACCTTTAGGTATCGTAATCGGTGCATAGGGCTGTCCTGCCCATTTATCACTGATGTACTTCACAAAGAGCATCACCAATACATAATCTTTGTATTGACTTGCATCCATTCCACCTCTGAGAGCATCACAGCTTTCCCATAAGCTGCTGTATAATTCTGATTTTTTTATTGCCATTATTTAAAGTCGGTTTCTCATAATTTAATTACCTCATCCACTTAAGGTTTGTCATTTAATATATATTTCTTAATTCCTCAGCTATCGGATAGTGATGTCGTTCGTTTTCTGAGGAACGAGGAGATATAATCTAATATAAATTGTTAGCTATCATTCTTCCTTGATTCATCTGTGTTCAGATATACTCTATATGCTATAGGGTGAAGTTTAATATCTTTTATATAATTTTTAAAAGCTTTATTCATCATCCAGAGCTTTGGTGATTTCGTATTTGCTTCAAATACTACATATATAAAATAATTGTCCAATTCTTTTGCCTTTCGCAATTCATTATCGGTAATATTTAAAGTTAGTATTCCTGGCTTCGCTTTTGTAGATTTCACCTCAATGTATTTTACGAGCCCATTGCTATCAATTGATTTAATATCGTAGCCCGCATTGTCATCAACTTTTGAAGTATGCACTATTAAGGATGCTTGTTGATTTCTTTCATGCGCTTGTTCAAGTTCATAATTAAACACAAGGTTTTCGCCTCTCATCCCAACTTGGGTATTTCTTAAGTTTTGCTTGATATAATCAATCTTTCTTTTTCGAGTACTTTTAGCGTGTGTTAATTCTCTGTTTGTAAAGTCTAAATCAATTAATTCAAGTCGGACTTGGCTCAGTGGTGGTACTATTTGAATCTTGGCTTTGTCAATATCATCCTTTGGAGGGCCTCCAATTTTATAATATAAGAACCTTGAAAATTCTAAGTTTGTCCACCCTTTAGATATTTCATTATTATTCTTGAATTCTAAGAGGCTTGATTGTTTGCCAAAGATTGATTTGGATTTTGAGTTTATTCCGAATTCACCTATGAAATAATCCAAATGCTCTTTGGAATATACATTTAGATACTTATCTGGAAAATATGTTCCCAATAACTTGTATCTGAAGAGAGGTGCGATCTTGCTTTTTATTATGCTATTGGTGTCGTCTGATATGCCGGCATTCAGAAGCTTTGTGATTTCGGATTTCACATCTATAAATGCCTCTTCTACATCAGTTCCATATTTACCGGTGAATCTATATTTGACTTCTTTGTCTTTGCCTTTTTTTCCGAAGTAGACGCCAAACTTATCAGAAGTTGAACCTTTCATATTTCCTAACTCCTGAAGTTCAGTTTCAATTCTGTAACAAAAGGATTTCTTAGATTGCTTGCCTACAACATACTTCTCAAGTGAAAGATTGTTAATCTTATTAATTTCAAATGAGTATACAAATCGCTCTCTTAGTTTATTAAGTTTCGCAAATTCCTTTGCTAGTTCTTTACGTTGAATCTCGAATTCATATATCTCCTTTTCTTTCATTTAGTTTCTCTAATAGTGAAGTCGTTTACGTTCACACCGTTTAAATATCAAGGGTAGGAATTAACATCCCAAAATATCCACCACTTATCACTCCCACTTGCCTTCGTAAAGTACTTCATTCTTGCGCTTGAGGAGTAGCATCTGAGTGGCTTTAAAATTTGCTCAAGCTTGAGTGATGGATTCTATTAAGGAGAGATTGTGAGTTGGAGAGATATTGTTATCATAGTATTGCTTTGAAGTTGCAAAATTCAAAGAGCGAGGGGGGGAGAGTGAATGGATGATTATAAGCGGAGTATGACCGCAGGGAATATTCCGTCTTAAATATTGTTAGTGCCAGTCATTTGTTCATTAAATGGTTCAATTTTTATTTCAAGGTCATTAAATATGTCCTCTTCTACATATTCAAATTTTTTGTTCAGCATTTCTAAGTACTCCGTTAATTGATCCTCGTTTACTCTTGAATTTAGACTTTCCTTTAGCTGATCAAAATTCATTTTATCGATAGCTCTATATAGTTGAGACCTTTTGTTAATTAGTGTAAGTACAATTATTCTTTTCAGGCCTTCTTTCGATATTTTCCGTTTTTCAATTTCACTATCAAAATCATGCTCATCAAATCCTTCAATCCATTCTTCCCAAGAATTTACAGAATTTTCAATAATGGACTCTATGTTCTTAAAAAGTTCATTTGTTATAAGTTTCTCTATCTCATATTCATGACCAGTGTTATACTCAATTTGTAGATCGTTTAAGCACTTTTCACAATAACTGTATAATTCTTTAAGAGATGATGCAAATGATTGATCCTCATTTGGAAATTTTGATTGAATGTATTTGTAAGTACTTGGATTAATTTTTTGAAAGTCCAAATATGAACTGCAATCAATATTGTGTGCGAATTGATTTCTCAATTCCATGAATTTTCCAAAATAGTTATGTTCATCCTTTGTAATTGCACCAAGGTCGTAGAGTAGGTCAATTTTATTTTTGAACGATAAGCTTGACGACTTATTACTTAGTGTTTTTGTATCTACATATATCAGACGTAACAGCGTTTTTAGCACTTCACTTGAGAGTTTCTCAAGAATAAGTGCTCTTTCAATTATTCTTGATCTTAGTTTTATGTTGAAATTCGATGTCATTTATATATGTATTTGTAGTTAACCTTTTAGCATAGAAGGTTACCCCCCCTTATCACTCCCACTTGCCTTCGTAAAGTAGTTCATTCTTGCGTTTGAGGAGTAGCATCTGAGTAGCTTTAACATTTGCTCGGGCGAGGGTGATGGCTTCTGCAAGGAGAGATTGTGTGTTGGAGAGATCTTGTTATCATAGTATTGCTTTGAAGTTGTAAACTTCAAAGAGTGGGGGTAGAGAGCCCTTACAATCCAATCCACATAGTCATGGCGTCCTCCGATCAATCACCGCTCTGTCTAACAAGGCCTAAGATTAATTTTCAATAGAATCTATCAGCCTTATATGTTAGCCACTGGACTTTATTTGATTACTTTGACTTTTTCATAGACGTCAGGCCAACAATTGCGTCTCATTCTAAATTTTGTTCCATGATTATGTCCCGTTCTTGCATCAAAATCAACCAATACATTTCCTTTTTCTAACTGACCAATGAATCCTTCAATGCTGAATTTCTGGAGCATCATTATTTTAGAATATCTGTAGAACTCTTCTTTAGTTTCTCTGTCTCTTTTAACTTCTGCTTGCACATAAAATGTGTTCAAAAGTTTTGTGCCTGCTTTATGTTCCAAGTCATCAAAACCCCAATATGGCTGTGGTTCTAATTGGCTTAATCCTACATTCTTTTTGACATTTTTCAACCAGTCTTTATGCTTTTCATGGACTTTCGAACTGTCGAAGGAAACTAATATCTTTCTATCTTTGGAATCAACGTCAACAGAGAACCCACGTTCACTTACATTTTGTGCATGGATTGTTGCTCGAAAACTCATTTCTGTTTCAGGATATTTTATCCCTGCATTTTTATGTTTCCACCCATACTTTGGAAGTAACATTGAAGGAACGAACTTAATTGCTCTTGGTGAAGGTTCGCTGTGAAATAGTGTTGTTAACGAACTTGTTTTTAATCTTTGTGTTTTTAATTCCCACTCTGCTGCATTTGGAACTGGCAAGTTGTTCTCTTCTATTCCAAGCAAATCTTCAAGTGTATTTCCAATCCCACCATCATTACCTTTTCTTGCGTTTTTAATCCAACCTGCTTCAGAGATTTTTATTAATTCGTCAATTAAACTTTCCTTAGTATATATCTTCATTAAAACAATGTTTGCTGTGCTTTAAAAGCATCCAATTCAGATACTATTTTATTCTTTTTAATTCTTTCTTTGGCCATTTTACAATAGTCTGGCGATAAATCGATACCTATAAAATCACGTTTATTCCCTAATGCAGTAATAGCTGTTGTTCCAGATCCCATGAAAGGATCTAAAATTATTTCAGCATTTGTCGAAGTAATAATTCTATCTATTAATTGTACTGGAAAAGGTGCAGGGTGATTATTTTTCATTTCTTGCTTAAATTCCCATACATCCCCATGAGCATTGGCTTTTTTAGCAAGTCTAAATTTTGGTTTTGCTATCAAATAAATCACTTCATAAGTAGGTAAAAAGTATCCAGGATTGAAGTTTATTCCACCTTTTCTTCTCCAAATTATTATCTGGCGAACTGGGAAATCTTTTACTATATCCTGTCTATCTTGAATTAGACCACGTTGTACTCTCCATTTGTGATTATAAAAAATTGCACCATCTTCTTTAATTAGTCTGAGCATTTCATTAAGACAGTTTCTTTGCCATTCTGCATACTCATCATGTGGCATATTATCATTGTAATGACTGTAACCATTTATTAATGAAGCATTTGCCCATTTTCCACCACGGCCGTCTTTCATGCCATTTCCCGATGAATTCTTTAAATTATAGGGTGGTGATGTAACAACTAAATCAATAGATTCAGCAGGCATTTTCTTCATTTCATCAATGGAATCTCCACAGATTATTTTATTTCTGAATTTGTCAATATTTGCCATGAATGCAAGATACTCAATATATGTTTTTGATTGAAGTTTTCATTTTCTTCGTCTTGTGGCTAACTATGTTATAACACTACCTTTTATCCTAAAAGGTAGGCTTTAAGTGCCTTATATGTATTTATAGTTAACCTTTTTCGCATAGAAGGTTTATTTTAAATTTATTATCGTACCCAATGAAAATGACTCGCTAAAATCCAAACCTTATAATACAAAAGGTATATTTTAACATCTCTAATATTCCCCCTTATCGCTCCCACTTGCCTTCGTAAAGTACTTCATTCTTTCGCTTGAGGAGTAGCATCTGAGTGGCTTTAACATTTGCTCGGGCTTGAGTGATGGATTTTTTGGCGGATAGATAATCGGAGGGCTTGATGAGGTTTTCTTTGTATTTCGTTTCGGTGATGGCGTATAGCTGTTCGTCGATGGCCAGTGTTGCGTCATCGGTATTGAGTTGCTCCCTATCAATGGTGTAATCATGATAAAGCTGCCGCAACTTGTACAGTCGATCTGTGATCATGATCTCATAGCTCAAGTAGATAGATTCTCGAGCCAGTTTGCGCTTTTTCTTTTGCTCCTTGCGGTCCAATATCTGCAGTGGTGACCAGGACAAGGAAGGTCTCGGATCTCCTGCCGGCGTATAGGCTAATCCAAGCGATGGTAACACGTCCTGCCATTCTCCAGACTTTAACTGATCAAAGTTGCGCAGCTTAGCGTCTCGCTCGATCTCTAAGAAAGTGGTGAGGGAGTTTTCGAGATCGGACAGGGGAGGTAGTTGGAGGTTTTGGGAGTGTGAGTAGAAAGTTGAAAGTAAGCAAGTTGAAAGTAGGAGAGTGGTGAGTACTGAGTGGTATCTTAAAGCCCTTGAAAACATAGGGTATTAAGGGCAAGATTTGTGCCTAAATGGTTCTTAGTTGATAGGTATAACTGCATTAATGAAGATGCTCGGATTTAATCTATTTCGAATATGTTCCTAATAATCTTGTTGATAACATTCTTTGTTCTTGGAACTTTATCCTTTTCTAAATATTCCTTTATTGTTTTTGCGATTTCAACTTCATTAGTTTCTCCGGGTAGATTAGGATCAATTTTTCGCATCCATGCGGATTGGTTTAGTCTTTTATCTTTAGTTGTGCAAAACATGATAGCATCTAATGCAATAAGACTTAATGGGCGACCATTTTCTAACCATTTCTTTGCTCTTTGCCAGTTGAACTTAGAACTTGCTGCCAGATGCCCCCAAGATTGACTGATACTATTTGTTCTATGTACATTGTTCTCAATCCAGTCTAATACAGGTTCATATTGAATGTAATTTAATGACCCCATTAACTCAGATAAATATTTATCCTCACAATTATCTAATTCCTCGATAATCATCTCAAATGCTTCTTTTGCATTATACATTGACACTATTTTTTCCATTCTTAAATGGAATTCCTCAATATATTCTCCGCTATTCATAGGTTTTTAAATGCATGTTTATTACCCAAATTACGACCAAATCAATATTAAACCCCCTTCCCATTAATCAATAATCGCTCATAGCTCCCTGAAAAAGAAAGTGGAGCCTGCTCCGCAGCTTTGAGTGCTTTTTGGTACGTCTGGGCGTCTGACTGTTGCAATGCTCTAATATCGCTTTTTAGGCGATTAATCTTCTGATCTATGGAAGCTGGTGGAGTAGGGCGCTTCATCTTGGATAACTCGATCATCAATAGCTCTTTTTTGATGTGGTCGGTCTCTTGTTGCATCTGTGTCTGTATGCTTAGGTATTGGTCTAATGCTCGTTCATATATCTGCGTCTCCTCTTGGTGTATCGTACGATACATATTGATGATATCAACATCCCGATACCGCATTTGTTTTTTAAGTAAATTTTGGATCAGACGGATACGGGTACCTTTAAACTTCATATGCTTTTTCAAATAATAGGCCTTTCTCATAGAGAGCTGGTAGTCAACAAAATGATATTTCCGAGATCTATGTAGACAATGAATATGTATATAAAGAGGGTGTGAATTGTACATTTTTTGAAAAATTCTTTTTAATTTTTACCTATCAATCATTAAATACAAGGGTAATGAGCACTCAGAAACGAGGGGTATTTCTGTCTATATCCCAATTTATCAAGACATTATACATGACATTGCCACAGACGTGGCCAAGTATATTAAGCATTTTATTGGTGTATATATTTTTCTGGAAGATGGATCAAGGTCAGGCCATCATAGAAGATATAGCTTCATATGAAAATACAGAATGGAATACAATACGTATGCCCATATTTCTTCTTTTTTCCTCCTTTTTTTTAGCGTTCATCAATGCATATATCCCCATCTATAGGATCAAAAAGAAGAATAATAATAAACTTAATTCTGATGAATACTTAGTGCCTCTGTTATTAGGTTCTACTACGATTTTAGTTGCGGGATTATGGTTCTATCTACCCAAAGGGGAGTAATGTGACATGGCTATACGCATAAGTTATTGATATACAATGCATAGTAGAGATTAGTTGTTCCCAAAATCACTCCTCATCGACGTCATAATTTTGAGATTGGAGCAAATTAAAGGAGTCTGAAAGGATATCCTCGGAGAAATCATATGTTCCATTGAAGTAAATATGTTTCCAAGCATTGACGGTGCTGTTATTGATGACATGGAGTAACTGAGCGGCTTTTTCTTGATTGTGAGCCTGTTGGACCTTTCTGGTTAGATATAGATAATTCCAACAAATGATGGCATTCTTAATGAGTCTTTTACACGCCTCAGCGATGTGTTGTTCTATTCGAGTAAGAAAGATCATTTCGCCACCATGAGCAAAAAATATGGCATTAGAAAATTTGTTGCTGGATTCAATGGCATTCCCACTTTTGCGACTATCCTGGCGTAGAGTGAGGTCATCTATAAATCTCAATACATGTAGGGTTTTAGGCATTCGGCCATATTCTTTGAGGGCTGTATATAATGGATGTTGACGGGAGTACGAATTGAATCTTCGAAATATTTGTGAAGTAGTACAGTACTTTAACTTGAGAGATACCACTAATCGTAGCATATCATCCCAATAAGTAGGTATTAGGTTTTCTTTGACATATCGTTTGGGTAAAACTGGGTAGTCATGATCTGTCCAATAACTTATAGGATACTCTTTGAACGTATATAGATAGAGTGTTTGAATTTTAGCAATATTAGGGCTAAATCCAAATCCTAACAGGTCCATTAGGCCGAACAGCACCTCAGAGAAACCGTGCGTATCAGTAGTATGCATATCTGATTTGATAGCATCATTATGGAGTAATCCATCTAAGACGTAACTGGCCTCTCTGACAGAGGAATCTATGATGGTTGAGTAAAATGGTATATATCGTTCATCTACAAAGGAATAGGCGACCACACCTTTACCTTTGTTAAAGTATTTAGCTGAGTAATTAGCGAAGATCGTATTGTCAGAGGCTACCTTGATTTTTTGTCCATCAGAGGAGGTCCGTAAAGTTCCTTTCTTTTTACGTTGTAGATTAGCCAGAGGTAGCTTGTTAGTGAAATTGACAATTGCGGTATTGGCTTTATTGATGTCATCTACATTAAAATACCAGTTTACCATATGCTCAAGTTGATGAGTAGATAGGGATGCGGTGGCTTTGGCCATGGCAGGGATACCCAGATTACATCCGTAGGCCGTAATGCCTGCGAAGAACACAGACTTCACAGGTCGTTTTTTCCTATGTGCGGGCTGTAGATGTCTAAAGCATTCTAAAAATCCTGTAACCTTATCAACAGTAGACAGGACCTCGCTTACAGGGATATAGGCTTGATCGGGGAATAGTGAAGTATCCGGAGCATCCTTTTCGACTTTGGGCGTAGTGATGTGGTAACCATGCTTTTTGTTTCTACGGAAATGCTTATTATCTCCATTTATGATGTTTTTGTTGGTGAGATGAAAATGATGCGACATCATTTTTTTGAACTCAGCCATACGCTGCCCGATGTCCTTAAGGTGGTTGAGATTTGCCCGGTCTATGAGATCCTCTTTATCTCTATCCCAAATATGTTTGGGGATGAGGTAATCATCCATGGCCTTATATTTATGGGAGTACAACAGATTGAGGCTACCTCTTTTAATGGCATCTGTGGTTTGTTGGAAGAGTAGCATCTTATATAGTGACACCTTGAATCTACCAGTATCATCAGTTAATGCTGCTGCATCCTGTTCATTTAAAAATTCAATAGGGGCAGTTTTTGTTATAGACCCTGCCTTATTGCTGAAATGTCGTATGGCATCGAGCAACTTAGTATCTGATGTTGTGGTGTCAAAAGTCAATTGACTGATAATAGGGGCTGCTCTGTGCTGCAGTTTTGCTGCGCCTTCTATTAAGTAAGCATAATAGTTATCATGTTCGAGATCCTCTACCTCTTCTTTGATCTGATGTAATACAGGGTCTTGATCTATCTGTGTGGATTCTTGTGGGAGTAAGCGCTGCAGCTGTTCTTCTTTCTCTACTGCCGTAATATCTGACCAGGCTAATGCTCTGATTGTACTCAGCAAGCTATTGTTATCGTGTGCGATTTCGATTACTTGTTCAAATAATTGTTTTCGTTTCTGTCTGCCCTCAAATAGTCGATCCTTTTCCTTCTTGGCAGCACTGCCAAAGGAGGTGGCGCACACACTTAAAAAGGTCCGCACCATCCAATCCTCAAACAATGCTCTTTGATATGCTGTAAAAGCACACAGATATAAGTATACATCTACCTGTTCTCGCCTGGTGAGATGCCACGATTTGGAGTGTAATACAATCTCCCCCAGATGACGGATTGCACTTTGATTCAATCCGATTTGATTCAGTAATGGTTTGATGATATCATAGATGTCTTGTATTTTTTGGAGCTTTTTGACGTTACGTCTGATTTTAGTAGGGGCATCTGATGGATCTAATTCTTGCAAGGTAGTAAGGACATATTCATCCCTGCCGCTATTGTCGGATTTGGTCAATAATTGGTCTAAGGCTTCCTTATGATGATCTTGTAATAAAGACCTGAATAGCTTATTGATTTGATTATTTCTACCTCTGATACATTCCGTTATGATTAGTTGAAGGTTATAATACCTGGGCTTTTCTATGCGCCTCCATTCTAACCACTCCAGTAGATACTTAACAATTAAATGGTATTCCTCCCATGAATAGATCTGATCTCTAATGGCATCTGCGATGAGCTCATTATGAATGTGAGATTTATAAGCTTGAAAAGCAAAGTGATCTAATATCATATGTCTATGACGGCTATAGAGCTTACCCTTATAACTATCAATATCAAACCCAAATGGTAGAATACCATACTGCTTACACAAGTACCGTATATCCTTATCTCTAAAATCCGTAGGTCGATAAAATTTTTTCTCTGCAAGGAAATAACCAAACATTAGTCGGAAACCAACTCTATGACTGTGTGCGGATAGTGAATCTATATTGAGCTTTAATGAAGCTGGCAGCCTAAAGAAGTACTTTCGCTCTTTGGCAGTGAAGACAGGGGGACGCTCATAGGCCTCTTGAGACTTGGGAGATAGCACTTGGATTAACGGCATGGATAGTTGATACGAATTAAGTAATAACGGTCATTTTTATCATCACTTAAATATTATAGTATATCATTGATTATCTTATAACTATCATTATAATATATATCAACAACAACCCTTTTTACTTAATATTCTAAAATATACAGCTCATGAAGACTATCGCTTACCTCAGAATCAGCACCACCGACCAGGACATCGAAAAAAATAAGGCGGATATCCTACATCTGGCTAATGACAAAAATTTAGGCCAAGTACACTTCGTACAAGAAACCGTATCAGGAACTATCTCTTGGAAAAAAAGAAAAATAGCTAACATCATTGAGCGACTACAGCAAGGGGATAACCTCATCGTAAGTGAACTGTCCAGAATAGGTCGCAGTATGTTGGAGATTATGCAGGTCCTTTCTATAGCCATGGATAAAGGAATACATATCTATGCCATCAAAGGAAATTGGAAACTCGACGACTCGCTACAAAGCAAAATCATGGCCATGGTATTTTCTATGGCTGCAGAAATAGAAAGAGATCTCATCTCTAAAAGAACTAAGGAAGCCCTCAGAGCAAAAAAAGCAGCTGGTGTTAAACTTGGCAGACCCAAAGGTATCGGGAAAAGTAAGCTCGATCCCTACAGGGTAGAAATTGAAGCTCTACTCAATAATGGATCTACTCAAAAATTTATCGCCAATAGGTATGGCACCACCGAAGCCAACCTATCCCTGTGGATCAAAAAGCATCGCCTCAAAAGACCCAGCTCTACTAACAATCTATCAAATTGTTAATAACTTGTCACATTACTCCCCTTTGGGTAGGTAGAACC
>JAHDGD010000283.1:1666-2975 GCA_020627825.1 Saprospiraceae bacterium | reverse complement strand
CCTGTCCAATGTCCTACCATTAGGATCAGTTTATTGGTGTATGCCTGTTTACGAGGAATGACATATTCCACCCAACTACGAATGATTCCCTGTTCATTAAATTGATGCTTTTGATAGGGGAGTTCTTTAGTGATTAGTCTACCTATCATTGCTCGTGCAACAAGGGTATTTCCTCCGCTAGGTGTATCGGTTAGATCTAGTACTAAAGACGGAGTATTGCGTACTATTAAGCTGTCTATGATCTTGTCAAATTCTTCAATTAATTTATTATCTCCTAGCGAATTATTGATCTTGATATAAGCTGTTGAATCATTGATAAAATGCCAATCAAATACTGAAGTAGAGGAGGGAGTTGCTACTTCTCTATCAGGGAAATAAGTTTTCTCTTGCCCATTTTCTAGGGTGGTGATACTTCTTTTTTGATTGTGTGTACCAGCAAATAACATATTTAGCGCATAGTTTTTCATTGCTGAAGTATAATTGTTGGTGGATAAAGAAAGGAATTGATTTAACTGCTCTTCTATCGGCTTTTGATTGTACTTTATCAATTGCATATCTGGCTTTAATCCTACTTTCGCAGCTTTAGAGTTTGGACGAACATCACCAATATAATATGAATTTCTTCTTTGTTCGATAAATAAATCACTCCCGCTTGGTATAATCCGATTAGAAGAAGAGAGATTTACATTTAGGGAAGTATGCCCATTGTGTAATTCATGAGTCAATCGTTCCAAGAAACGAATAAAGTCTTTGTCATTTTGTATGTCAGTTATACGTGTTTGATAAATGGTCTTTATTTTTTCCCAATCAATTCCCTGTTCTTCGAAGTAAGCGTAATGCTGCTTAAAATCACTCCAGCATTCTTCAAATGCCTTATTATAATCGGTTTGTGCATTCATTTGTAATGGTTTAAGGAAGAATAAAATCAAAGTCACTATTGCAATGCAGTTAACTTTGCAACTCAAAGTAGATATATAATTAAAAGATACTCCAAATTCTAAAAATCCATTTCGTGCGGCTTGAAAGATCATATGTAAATTGGTTGAAGTGTTTAAATTTGGTTTCAGAAATAGGGGAGAGAAGGGGCTCTTTTCTTTATTTAGTCCATACAGTTACTAATAATCTAATCATCTTTTCTGTTTAAATTTTTATCTTGAGCTACCTGGTCTTGATTTTTCCCAATGATCTCTTCCAATACAAAATTCTTTTTAGTATTTCCTTCCTTTAAATAATCCTCCCATGATTGTCGCACTTCATAGTCAGGCATTACGCCACGGCCTTTTACAGTAGGTGATACATTCATTTGAAA
>JAHDGD010000283.1:0-1566 GCA_020627825.1 Saprospiraceae bacterium | reverse complement strand
AATGATGAATCTGGTTTTTTATAGCCTAGCTCCGAGTAATAATCTGAATAATTGGCAAAGATGTTTTTCGCGTAGTTCTTGAATTAAATAATCAAAATCTGCTTGTAATTTTTCAGATGTCATTTTTCGCTGTCCAAAGCAAGAAAAACTTATAAAACAGACTAGTACTAAGCTTATAAATGTTCGATAGTTCATAATGTTTGTATTTTTATATTTGTTTGTACTTTTTTATTACTTATTTTTAATGAGTTTCCTCAACCCATTCTAAAAAGGTAAGAAACACTTCATTCCAGTGACTTTCTTTTTCCCCACCCTCTGTTTGTTTTCTAAAACTATGATCGAGATCTGGGTAGATTTTGAAAGTGAGATTATCTTTTTCATGTCTAATAAATTCCACAGGAATGAGATACACCGATTCGATAGGAACCGACTTATCTGCTGTTCCCATTGCTACAAAAATGGGCTGTTCTATTTTCAATAAATTCTCTACAGGTGGCTCGGCAAAATAATACCAACGCTTATAAGAATTCCCCAACCATTGTTTTTGGGTATCATCTCTATTCGCAACAATATCTTTATACTTTCTAAAGAGCGAATCCATTTGGATCAGGGCCTCTTCTTCTGTTATTTTTCCACTATTAACATCTTGTCTTACGAAAAGCGGAAAATCATATAATTGGCTATTTCCTGAAGCTGCCCAATACCCAATTTTTGTGATTTCTTTATTGACTGTTCCTAGCTTTGCTACCACATCACTACCTTCTGAATGTCCTAATGCTACGATGTTTTTAAAGTGCGGGTTTTGTTCCACCAACTGGTTCAAAACAGTATTTGCTTGCATTACTCTATAATCTAAAGTCTCATTTTCATAGTAACTTTGAGGAACTTTAAAATCACCATCTAATTCTGTACAAAAAGGGAATCCTTTTTTTGAAATAATGACAAACACATAATTCTTTGGTATTGTACTGAGTTGAAACGGAACTGTACTCCCAATTTGATAACTATCTGCCTCGCGTTTTACTTGAAATAAGGATCTTGGCCCTGAGCCTTGTATATATAATAAAAGTGTATTGACCGAATCAAGCGAACTAGCACTATACGTGTGGTAATTAATGGTATCATTTTCTAAGTAAACAGTATGGTGTTGATACTTTTCAAAATCATTATTTGCTTGAAGATGAGTATTTATTCCTAGTACTAAAGACCAAGTAATTAGTATGCATTTGATAATAATAGGATAATAAGTCATGGTTATAATTATTGAATGAAAAAATAATTTTTGGGCACGCCCTTCATCTAAATCAATGCTTCAAAGTTCATCGAAAAACAATCGAAAATCAGTTAATGGAAGGTCAATGAAAGGTTAATATAAATCGGGAAGGTTAATGAAAGGTTAATGGCAATATAATTGTTTGGGATAGATAGAATTGTGTTTATATTCGTACTAATGAACAGTCAACAAAAAATACGATTACTGGCCGCTTTTGGTATATTGGCTTTATTGATCTTATCAGGTATTCAATATTACTTGGTTACTAGAGCCTATCAATACCGCTTGGAGCA
>JAHDGD010000282.1 GCA_020627825.1 Saprospiraceae bacterium | reverse complement strand
ACAAGTGATAGGACAGCATACCCTTCGGGATACGCAGCCTATCACCTAACCGTTATGCATAATCAAAATTAAAAATTGAAAAAAGGACCTTTAGAAGATCATAAAAGGATAAAGAAAAACTTCGTTACTCCATTCAACGATAATTTCAGTTTGAAACCAGTGAGTTACGAAAAAGAAACAGTACCTCAAATAATTTGGCTGGCAATAATACTTGAAGATTTAGGCGATAGAATAGGATCAGAATTTTTAAACGAAATGGCCAAGTCGGTAATTATTGGACCTGAATCAAAAATTGAAATGCATACGATGTTATTTCTTTCTAACTACGAATTATTAACGCCAAAGGAAAAGAGCAGAACTCTAGAAAATTGGACAAATAAAGGGATTCTCACCCAGCTTCAAAAATCCCTTTCTCAATTTACAAGTTTATATCCAATGTCACCAATTGCGTTTATCGGAAATGGATCAAATTCAAAAGATCTAGGTTACTACAAATCAATTCTAAATAAACTACTTGATAGATTATCGAGATTAACGACAATGTCTCTTGCTTCTATATTATACAATCAATTTGATATTGGTCGGCTAAAAGTAAATTCAGACATGCCTTTGGCAAAATTTCCAGAAGTGCAACATTATCCTAATACTGAAATTTCTAAAAGGATTGCAAGTAGCATTAGAGCATCGGTAAAAACTTATCATAAAATAGGACTACTAAATGAAAACTCAGAATGGAGTAAACAGTTTTGGAATCAATCATACAAATTGGAGCCATGGAAGATGTAAATAGAGAAAGAAAATCTATGAATTTTGAACCACTTATTTTAGAATATTCAAAAAATATTGAGAGTGAGTTTAAACATCTATGGAATTCATGGGAAATAGACATGAATGAGAAAGAAATTTATGAAGTAATATCTGGACTTGTTGCAAGACAAATAACCATGGCAAAACAGTTTAGCTTTTGTATATCCGGATGGACTGGCGATTTCGCACCAATAATCCTAAGATCTTTAGCTGATAACTTCATTAACATAGCTTGGATTTTGAAATCACCTTTGGAAAGATCAAGAAAATTTATTTACTATGGGCTTGGCAGAGAAAAATTAAACATTGAACATCGAAGAATTCAAATGGAAGAAGATGGAATAGATACTGAAAATGACCCAATGATTGAAGTGTCGACTCAGTGGATAAATTTTCATCAGTATGAATTTCTAACAGATGTCAACGTCGGATCTTGGTCTGAAAAGTCAATTTATAAAATGGCTGAAGAAGCAGATTGCAAGGGATTCTACAACTATGTATATCAACCTTTTAGTAACGCTGCTCACAGTGCATGGAATCATGTTGGAAAATACAACGTCGAGATCAGCGAAAACCCACTTCATAATAATCTATTAATCCCTAGAGTAAATGAAGGTGAACCACATTACGACTATTTTGAACTGGCAGCAAAGTATGTTGAAAAAGCTATAAGTGCAGTTCATATTAAGTTCGATATAGACCGCTATGATCAAAATGCATATAAACTCTTGAAAGAGCAAATAGATAAATTGATAAATGCATTCTACGAAGAGGAATGAGCAAGTAAAATATTAACAAATCTGTAAACTATTGCTACATGATGAACTCATGGACACAAGCGAAAAATATCTCAATAAATGGGAAAAGGGGATAAGAAAACAAAAAAAGGAAAACTTTTTAAAGGATCATATGGCAACAGTAGAAGACGAAATTTACGCAAAAGAAATCTTATAAATCTTAATTCACTTAGACGCTGGTCTAAGGAAAGAATCTATGTAGAGATAGGAAGGTATGACTTCACTGTGACTGTAGTATTCAAAAAAAACTCTCAAAGTTATAAGGAATATGGCAGCATGATCACAGGACAATTATATTATACGAAAAAAGAAAGACAACAATTAAAGGCAAAAATAAATTCTGGAATCAAAAGGGAAACTGATGGGAACATATTGATTACAACTTTATTAAAAGAGAATTTCACAAATGATCAGATTAAAGAACTAGCTACAAAAGGATTTAGAAACACAGATATAGCGGACTTAAGTTATTATGCATATAAACACAATCAAACTTACTTTAAGAAAAAAGAGAAAAAACTTGAAGACCCTATCGTTATAAAAGCTCCCGGTGGGATTAGCTACAAAGAATCTTATCAGATGATGTATAGTCTATTCAAAAGAAGAATAAATGACAATGATCATTTGATTGAATTTGAAAAGCTTAAAATGATGGCTATCAAAGAAGTATTAATGATCAAGGAAGATGATCCTAAATATGATTTCAGCCATCTTGTGGACAAACGTTTGGCAGATTACAATTTCATGGTTGAGGACATAAAGTTTTGGCTCGAAGAAATAGAAACATTCTCAGACAGTGTTTTAAAGGAGAAAAGCGAAGTTGTTAAGAAAATAGTTGATTATGAATTCAATAAAGCAGGAATTAACCCAGATAAACCATTAGAAATTGCTAAACATTTAGGACTTTACTCTGGTCTACTTCAGATTGGAATGATGTATACTGATGAAATTATTATTTATGGTACAGACCCAAAAGTAGTCCTAGATTTTAAAGGATTTATGCATGTTGCTTTTAGGCATTGTAACGTGTGCAACGTTGGAACTAATAATGTCGCAAAAAGTAGAATCCCTTATGAGTTAGCTGACTTGAAAGGATTAATTAAATCTTGTTTACATTTACTAAAAGATGAAATAAATGATCACTTTAAAACTTATCCAAATAAAAGATATAGCCGTTTTGGAGATATGTTAATTAGATACAATGGTGATTATTATGAAATTCATATAAATACAGATGGGATTATTGAGACATTTTACAATCATGAAAAATGACTATGCATAACAATAGATATGATGCCATAGACTAACGTCTACAGGCACATATCATTCTCCGTTAGATGCAATGCCGTTGGCATGTTAACCAAAAAAGCATTAACTAACTTAA
>JAHDGD010000281.1 GCA_020627825.1 Saprospiraceae bacterium | reverse complement strand
AAATCTTGTTGCGAGTTTTGCTTTTATAGACAAAATACAGGCATTTTAGCAATTGCTGATTGACACCAAATTAATTCCTAAATACCGCATATCTTTTTATTTAATTTCTCAATTTCTTCGTTAGAAAAGCCTCGCCATAACTACGGTTATGACTACGTTTTTTAACTCGAACTAGAAAAATTAAACAACAAAATATTAAACGATATTTAGAAATTAAATTGGTGTTACAGCCTTGATTTTTTGTTTCTTTTGCATCAAGGCAAAAGAAAAAACACTAAGCTTACTTTATAGCATCATCCATAAACCTTTTTAACAAATACTTTTAAACACTTTCGTCATTTTACATGTGTTAGCTATTTTTTAAAGATTGACAAATCAATTGGATTCACGTTAGTTACGATCTATCCATATTCGATGCTTGTTGCATAGGATTTTTACGAGCTCTTCTATTGCTTTTAAATAATTCGAAACGATCCTCTTCAGCTTGAGGAGGGAAATAATTATTACTACGATCTACATCTGCTGTTTCAAGAAATGGATCAAGAACAATTTGTTTTACTTGTTTTTTACGTTTGAATGTTTTTGTCACTGTTGTATCGCCTTTTCTCCATATTTCAGCGGGAATACGAACAACTTCTGATGTACCATCTGTATATTGAAATTCAAATATGACTGGCATAATTAATCCACCTTTATTTTCGAAAGTCAATTCATAAAAATTATAGCCAGCATTTAAGAATTCCTTTTCTTCTTTACTTAAGCTTGCATAATACTTTTTGTACTGTTCATCATCAAGTGCTGTTGCATCTAAAGGATCATAGGAATTATAGAAGTCATTGAGGCTAGGATCTTTCTCAGCATATGTTTGTTTGATCTCTTCTGCATTCCGTTTTTCGGCCATTGTTTGTGGACGTTCATCTCTTTTACTTTTGGCGAAAGCCTTATCTTTTCGAGGATCACCTGAATCCAATGTAAACCAATCAACATTGTTTAATGAGATATCGACATTATCTGTTGTATAAAACCATCCTCTCCAAAACCAATCAAGATCTACGGCTGAGGCATCTTCCATTGTTCTGAAGAAATCGGCAGGTGTTGGGTGTTTAAATGCCCATCGTTCTGAGTATTCTTTAAAGGCATAGTCAAAAGCTTCTCTACCCATAACGGTTTCGCGAAGAATATTAAGGGCAGTTGCAGGTTTCGCATATGCATTGCTCCCAAATTGAATAATCGATTCACTATTTGTCATAATGGGAGAAAGATTTTCCTTATCACTTTTCATATAGTCTACAATCTTGTAAGGCTCACCTCTTCTCGAGGGATAATTTCGTTCCCATTGTTGTTCTGTTAAATATTGTACAAATGTATTTAGTCCTTCATCCATCCAAGTCCATTGACGTTCATCACTGTTGATGATCATGGGAAAAAAGTTATGTCCCACTTCATGGATGATGACACCAATCATCCCATATTTTGTTCTAGCAGTATAAGTTCCATCTTTTTCAGGTCTCCCGAAGTTGAAACAGATCATAGGATATTCCATGCCTATACGATCAGCATGAATAGACCAAGCAACAGGATATGGATAGTCAATTGTATAATGTGAATACCATTTCAAAGTATGCGCCACTGCTTTTGTGGAGTATTGCTCCCATAATGGATTTCCTTCTTTTGGGTACATGGACATTGCCATAACTGTTTTTCCATTAATGTCTGTTGCCATTGCATCCCATATAAATTTACGTGATGATGCAAAGGCAAAATCTCTAACCATATCAGCTTTGAAAGACCATGTTTTTTTATCTTTTGCTCGTTTCTTTTCTCTTTTTTCTGCTTCCTTTTGAGTAGCAATAATCACAGGTTGATCGAATTCTTTTCTTGCTTGATCCATTCTTTCTTTTTGAGTCGGGCTCAAAATATCGGATTCATTGGTTAGTGTTCCTGTTGCAGCAACGAGGTGATCAGAAGGTACGGTAATATTAACTTCATAGTCTCCGAAAACCAAAGCAAACTCTCCTCTACCCAAAAATTGTTTATTTTGCCAACCTTCTACATCATCATAAACACACATTCTAGGAAAGAATTGAGCAATAGTGTATAAATAGTTATCATCTTCTTCGAAATATTCATAACCACTTCTTCCTCCTATAGCCATTCTGTTGTTGATGTTGTACCACCATTTAATAGAAAAAGAAAAAGATTCACCTGTTTTAAGTGGAGCAGGTAAATCAATACGCATCATGGTTTTGTTTATAAAATGAGGCAGTTCTTTACCTTTCGTATCTTGAACATATTCCAGTTTGAACCCTCCCTCAAATTCAGGGTCGAGACTTTTCAATTCACGCAAAGACATTTTTTCATCAACATCCTGTGTTCTTATTTTGTAGGTATCGGAATCTTTAGCTCTCATGTTCTGATCAAGTTGAATCCATAAGTAAGGAAGAGCATCAGGAGAGTTATTATAATAGGTTATAGTTTCTTCGCCGTATACTCTTTGATTTTCATCATCAAGTTCGATGTTCATAACATAATCAGCTTTTTGTTGCCAATATTGGGGACCTGGTGCTCCAGAAGCTGATCTGTAATTGTTCGGTGTTGGAAGTTCTTGACCCAACTGACTAAATTTGTATTGATTAGAATTAATTTGAGCTAATAAACTGATGGACAGTAGAGTAAAAACGCTTAATAGGATACTTTTCATTTTATTATATATGATTTTTTATATATGTATTTAATTCTTAAATAGTTCATTAGTGACAAACTAAGAACATATTGTTGCAAAAGTGCGTAAATGTAACGAATAAAAGGATAAGTTGTTTGTATATAGTGTGACAAGAGTGATACTTTATTGTTCCACGTGGAACAAATTGGTGTCGGGTTGTCGTTACGACTTCGGGCTCCACTGAGCTTGTCGAAGTGAATCTGTAATGCTGTTTTTTCGGCTTTCGCTCAACGACCGATTAATAATAAGAACCGTTCACTGAGCACAGTCGAAGGGAATGTGTAATGTTGTCGTTTCGGCTTCGCTCAACGA
>JAHDGD010000280.1 GCA_020627825.1 Saprospiraceae bacterium | reverse complement strand
AAATCCATATTTTTGGAATTTCCCACAGCAGTGACCTGAACATCATTATGTACCAAAAGCTGCACCAAAGCACACCCTATTGCACCAGTTGCTCCGTTGACTAAAACATGATGGCCCTTTTTGAAGCTTGTTTTGTTTATAAAATTATACGCATAATGTGCACCTTCTGCACAAGCTACAACATCGGTGTAAGTCATATAATCAGGCATTTTCACAATTCCCTTATTGTCTTTTATGACCATATATTCTGCTTGAGATTTCAGTCCTTGATCATCGAACCCCCACACTCGATCTCCTACCTTAAATGCATCGACTTTCTCTCCTACTTCAACAACTTCACCTGCAAAATCTGTTCCTGGCACAAGATGTTTTGGTTTTCGAAAACCCAAAAAAGCACGCATAATGAGCGGTTTACCTAGCAAATTAGCACAATCGGTCCGATTAACAGTTGTCGCCATTACTCGAACACATATTTCACTTTTTTTAGGCGTTGGCTTTTCAACATCTTTCAAAGAAAGTACGGAAGGAGACCCATAAACCGTTCTAGTAATAGCAGTCATTTTCATGTTTTAATAATAAGAAGAATCCAAGAAAAAGGCTTTTTCTCTTCTACACAACACTTTGATTTTTAGATAAAAGAAGCTATTTTAATTGAATTTCCTTTAATGCGTTTCAACAACGATCTAATCTTTAGATGTTTACTCTCGTTTGATTATTCTATATTTAGCTCCAATTATCATATTTTTCAATACAGTATATAGAACAATTCTTCAATTCAAAAACCAAGTCATGAAACTAAAATGGGGCATTTTGGGACCAGGGAAAATAGCCCACAAATTTGCAGATGACCTACAGTTGAATAAGGATCAACATGTCATTCAATCTGTAGCATCCCGATCAATTGATCGTGCTAAGTCCTTTTCAGAAAAGTTTCAATGTCCATCCTATTATGGTGATTACCAGAGCTTATTAAATGACCCATATGTAGATATCGTCTATATCGCTACCCCACATCAAGCGCACAAAGTATGGGCCTTAAAAGCCATTCAAGCAGGAAAGCATGTATTATGCGAAAAACCGATGACTGTACATGCGAAAGATACCAAAGAGATTATCCGAATGGCTCAACAACATAATAGTTTTGTTATGGAAGCCTTATGGAGTCGATTTAATCCTACGATTAACAAGGTATTGGTTCATGTTCGGAATGGAGATATTGGCGAACTTCGATACATCCATGCTGATTTTGCTTTTCCAGCAGCATATGAGCCTGAAGGAAGACTATACAATCCTTCATTAGCCGGTGGTGCTACACTTGACATAGGCATTTACCCGATATTCCTTAGTTATTTATTACTGGGTAACCCGACTACCTTAGATGTACATGCTAAATTTGCTGAAAGTGGCGTTGATGAGCAAGTGAATTGTAAGTTCTCCTACCCGACTGCTGAAGCTAGCTTATACTGGGGCTTGAATTCACATTCCCCTATGCATGCGACCATTAGTGGAACAGAAGGAAGCATCATAATTCATGGACGATGGCACGAATCAGAATCCTACACCTTGCATGGTCATACAGATGAAACTTTCCATATCCCTCATCAAGGACATGGCTATTCATATGAAATTCAAGAATGTTACAACGCCATTTCGAACCATCAAAAAGAATCCACTTTATGGACTTGGCAAAATAGTATCGACCTAGCTGAATTGATGGATGAAATAAGATCACGCATAGGATTGCGATATCCTTTTGAATAAAGTCAGTGTTAATTTTTATTGGGCTGGGGCCCAAAAGTGGATAATGAGATGGTGTAGTGGCATTGAGTTTTTTTTGGTGTTTCATGGGATGGTGGATTGGAGAATTGAGGATTAAGGAATAGAAGTTGTATATTGTTTGGAGGAAAAACCTCAAGGCAATTCACAGTGGAGTTTATTTCATAAAGATTCAATCAAAGAACGAATCGCAAACATACAGTTATGAGAAATTTATTAAGTTATAAAATAAATAAGCAGGTAAATATACTTTTAGTATTAGTTGCAATAATTGCTGTACAAAGTTGTTGCAAATGTGATGATCCCACTGATCGTGATTGTCCAAATTATGACCCTTGTTTTGAGGTGGAAAAGCCAATTGCTGATTTTGGAGCTGGATATAAATATTCTTTTAATGAACAAGAATTTTTCAATGGTTTTTATCCAGATACAATAATTTATTTAGATGGGGACACCATACCTGGAACATGCACCTTTTATTCTTACACAATAGATGCAGACAGCTTTTATTGGAGAGTGGGACAAGATCCTCGATTATTTAAAGGAGAAGAATTATATTTAGAATTCGATGATCCTTTTCATTTACAACCGATTAATGTAAAATTAATTGTACTGAAAGAAAGTAGCTGTTTTGAGGGTGGTTTTGTGAGAGATAGTTTGACTAAAACTCTTATACCTGATACAAAATATTTAGAGTCTCCTAGTTGGGAATTTTTTAGAAGTGAATATAGAGGAATCTCCACTGAGTTTCCCAACGATAGTTTTAATATTGAGTTCAAAGATGATATCGAGTGGATTGAAAATTTTCCTCGGGGTACGAATGGAAATACTGCCTTATACAGGAGAGATTTTGATGAGGTCTTTTTTTCAGGCCAATCCAATTCAACCATTTGGATGGGACATGCGAAATTTCAACCTGATAATAGACGGAAGGTCGTCATACGATATAAAGTAAGTTATGACTTAGGGGAGACTGCTAATTGGTATACATATACCGGATATAGAATCGATTGATATAACATGATAAAATTAGATGAGCGGAGACTATTCTTTTGGGATGGTCTTCGTTTAATTTTATACTTCTTAAATTCAATGATGAAAAATGATTTTAAAATTAATTCGCAGGATAAATTTTGATTGGTTCATAATAGTTCTTGGGATAGGAGCTATTTTAACTGGATTAAGTTTTACCCGCATTATGCAATAGAAAATCTATTATGACCTAAACTGCCTTTGAAATAAAAGCTACGCCAACTTTTG
>JAHDGD010000279.1 GCA_020627825.1 Saprospiraceae bacterium | reverse complement strand
CTTTATTTATTCCTTGGATCATGCTGTGCATACACATCAAGAAAATCTTGAGGTGTTAGCTTTGTCATGAGCTCTTCGATTAAATCAAATGGAATATCCTCCATTTTTTTGAAACGAATACAACTTTTTCCCATGTCTAGTTTTCGCTTACAGTGCTTAGGGTATTCTGCAACAAACCAATCGTGAATTTCAGGAATTGAATAAATGCCTGAGTGATATAATGCTACAAAATTTTTCTGAGAAGCTACACTTACAAATGGAACAGGCAATTCTGGAGCACAATGATAACCGCCTTCGTATAGACTATGTGGGATCACAGCTGAAGGCATTCCGTAATTCAATTGGTAGGCAAATCCTTCAGGCATCGCATTTCTAAAAATATCATAAATCTTCTGGACGGGACCTTGGCGATCTTCAGGTAATTGATTGATGTAATCTTGAGGGTCTGAGGCTTTATAATTCATAGGCTAAAAATAAAAAAAACAAAGAAGAATACACTTCTTTGTTTTTATTTTATAATCGATATAGGGAAAGGTTTTATTCTCCTTGTTCTGTTTTACGATTGGCGATCATTCGATCGCATGCGTCTGTAAATTCTATAGATGTTTTAGCATATCCTGTTTTACCTAACGCTGTAATGGCATATTTTCCAGCTTCGTCTTTGTCTAAGTCGAATACCCATATTGTGGGATATCCAGTTATGCTAAACGCGCGCTGTAAGTTTGCATTTTGTTTTCTTATTTCTGCTGGCAGTTGCATTCTTCTAGGAAAATCTAGTTCTAGTAAAATAACATTATCTGCTGCCCATTTTTTGAATTCTTCTGTATGGAAAACACTCTTGTCCAATCTTTTGCACCATCCACACCAATCGCTACCTGTGAAATTAGCTAAAATCGGTTTCCCTGTTTTTTGCGACATCTCATAAGCCTTGTCAATATTTACTTCCCACCCTTCATTTTTCGCTTTGTAATCTTCAAGAGCAATTGCTTGAGCTTGTACAGTTGCTCCCAACATGAATACACTAAGAAGTGTAAATAGTATCGTTTTAATATTCATTTTATCTGTTTTCTTAATTATGAAGTAAATATATAATATAAAAAAGACATATACTTCATTTACTATGTCTCTTCTTTTCCTGTTAACGCCTTCTTTTCAGATTTAGTTACCGCTTTTTCGTTAATCTTTAATTAAGATTATGAAATTGACAGGATATGACAATTGATGGGATATGCTTACATTTATGAAAATTAGCAAATGGAATCATTCTTAAAATTAGGTGAAAAAGGACGCAATCAATGGTGGCGATACCTTATTGTATTGATTTTGGTCATAGCTTTTTTTGGCCCTATTGGGTATATCCCTACGGAGTTATATTTAGATAGTGGTGATTTTACAGGATATTCTTCAAGTGAAATTGAGGAGATTCAGATCAACAGCGATTTCGAAGCGGTTCGTCAAGATAAAAACATAGGCTTCCTTACGTTGTTAAGCCCATTTTTATTCGGCTTGATCATGCTGTTTGTAGGATATAAGTTTATTCATCGAAAAACGATCATGCACTTAGTAAACAGCATGAAAAAAATTCGGTGGAGACATGTTTTGTTCGGATTTACAGTATGGGGGAGTTTGCTGTTGTTGTCTATAGGTTTACCAATTGCCTGGGATCCTTCTTCTTATGATTTCACTTTTAAATGGAACAGTTTTCTGCCCTTATTAGCAATATGCTTGATCGGTTTACCTATTCAAGTTGCATTTGAAGAGTTGTTTGTGAGATCTTACATGATGCAAGGAGTTTATAATCTTTTTAAAACACCAATAGTTCCTATTGTTGTTAGTTCTCTTGTTTTTGCGGTATTGCATATGTCGAATCCTGAAGTTAGTGCATATGGCTGGTTGTTGATGTTTTTTTACTATTTCGGAAACGGCATTATGTTGGCAATTGTGACGATATGGGATGAGGGTATTGAACTAGCCTTTGGAATTCATTTTGCAAATAATTTTTTATTGGCTTTATGTTTGAGTTATGCAGATGCAGCAATTCAGATAGATAGTATGTGGAGGGCAAAAACGTATGAAGTGACGATACTCAGTGTTGGCCTTTCTTATGTGTTTTTTGGCATAACGTTGTATGCCGTTTATCGATTTATAGAAAGGCGAAAGCGCATAAGTGTAGAGGTGTAAAGGGTTTGGGCTCGAGCCCAAAAGGAATAGCACAGTCAATTTAAAGCCAAGGAAGGAATAAAAAAAATCCTTGAGTGTATACCCAAGGATTTTTTTTTAATTATTGGCGATGGAAACTTTTTTGTCGCGCCATTTATTTTTTTGTTCTATTGCTTGTCTTTTAATGCTTTCGTAAGCAGCGCTGAAGGCTTTTAATAATTTATCAGCTTTATTTTGCGTAAATAAATCATGACCTGGAATGAAAGCTCTAATTTCTGCAACAACTTCTCCTTTTACATTACTATCAGATTCTTTAAAATAAACATCAATTTTAGTAATGTCGCTATTAAAATTGTTCAATTTTTCTAGCTTTTTTGCAATTGTAGACTTTTGGTCTTCTGACAATTGAAAGGGTGCTTCTAATGTGTAATTCATATCGTTCCTTTTTTAGTTAACAATATAACTTTCACTTCTGAAAGTTTGTTCTATAAAGTCATTCATGATGTCATAAATTTAGATTAAATAAATGAGAATACCGACTAATTTTCATATATATTATTTCTGTAATGTGTAAGATATTTATCAGACTATATAGAAAAAGTTCTGTGCCAATGATTTATATAAATACAACGATTTTAATAGTAAAGAAATTTTAGAATGAGATAAGAACTTATTTGATACGAAGAGTGAGAAATATGGAAAAAGGGGATTGAAAATGAGTAAATAGAGTTCATGGATTTGGTTTATTTCATTTACTTTTGCCCGACTAATGGCTCCGTAGTTCAATGGATAGAATATCAGATTTCGGCTCTGAGGGTTGCAGGTTCGAGTCCTGCCGGGGTCACAAAAGCTCAGCAATAAGCTGGGCTTTTTTGATGTAGCA
>JAHDGD010000072.1 GCA_020627825.1 Saprospiraceae bacterium | reverse complement strand
ATTCAAGAACAAAATCTATTATGCCATTTTCATTTAAATCGACTTCAATCCATTCAGGAGTAAGGGGCATTTTATCGGTAAAAAGTTCATCAGGTAGTGGTGTGTTATTTGAAGAAGTACAACTAAAAATGACTAAAGTTAATAATAATAATGCTCCGTTTAAATAAAGTTTCATTAAGAGATTAATAGGGTGAATCGAATAGACAACATGTTAAAGATACATAGAATTGAAGACTTAATTTGTTTGACCTTGCATGCTAAACATGGGATTAACCTGTGTTCGTGATTTCCTTTATTATGTGTGGGATAATGATTGATTATCAAGAACAGGAAATATTTTACCAATAAATATTTCATTGACAATCAAGTGCGTACAATACAATCAATTGCAAACTAGTATCCAGAACACAGGTTGTTAATTCAGTTTAAATTTTTCGCGAAATTCCGATGGACTGATTCCTTCTTTTTTCTTAAATAGCCTCGAGAAATATTGTGGATATTCGAATCCTAATTCATATGCCACTTCAGCTATGCTTTTTTGCGGATCCAATAAGGTGTTTTTTGCAGTATCAATCAGGAAGAGTTGTAAATGTTCTGTAGTTGTTTTCCCAGTTTCTTTTTTAAGAGCATCACTCAGATATCGTTGAGAAACATTCATTTTATGGGCAATTCTTTCGATAGATGGGATGCCTTCTTTCTGGATTAATCCAGATTCTACATACAGTGAAAGTTGATGATTAAATTGAAACAGAAGATCAACTGACATTTCTTTTCTATTGATAAATTGACGTTCGTAATATCTATTGGAATATTTAAGAAGGGTACTCAGATGAGAAATAATGATGTCTTTACTAAAAGCATCTAGATTATTGTCATACTCTATGATGATGTTGTCAACGATTGATTCTAGCTGTTTCGCTTCTTTAGGAGAAAGGTGAAGAGCTTCATTTGTTGTGTAAGAAAAGAAACTATATTTTTTTATTTGATCAGCAAGTTCTGTACCTTTTAAAAAATCTTTATGGAACGTAATAGAAAATCCTTGTTGCTCAAAAACCGCTTTACTGTCCCATTGCAAAACTTGACGAGGAGCAATAAAAAATAGTGCTCCATTGGTAAAGTCGTATTTCGTTCTACCATAGATTAATTCTCCCTTGACTACTTTTTTAAAACTAATGTTATAACAATCGTTTGTTATAGGGGGAGAACTTGATTTGGGACAGGGAAGAAATTCATTTTCTTTTGCAGATCGAGCACTGAACATAGGATGTTCAGGAGACGGTAATTCCAAGTATTCAAAATAAGCTGAAAGCGTCTTAAAGTGTTTCATTATGATCAGTTTATTTATTTATAGAGCTTTCTAATTGTTTGAGCTTCTGTCCATAGTCTACAATACGGGCTTCGGAGTTTGTGTCGATCAGCATGATGATCATCATCATAGCAATGGTTGAAATTCCAATCGCACGCCACAAAGGTTTATCTACAAATAAGATCAGAAAACCAGCAACGATTATAATCATAGGAATGACTCTAAAAACATTTTTAAAACCATCACTTGTCGATTGTACTCGTTCCATTTCTGAAGCATAAAAAGCGGATGCATTTTCTTCATATTGAGTAGGGAAACTTGACAGTCGTGAAGAATTGGAATAAACTAATCCTATGCCAATGATGAGTAAAAGTGCACCAGTAACAAGTAAAGGATATTGGAAGGCCTTTGCTAATTCGGTTTTACCAAGTTGCCAAAAACCAATTGATCCACATAAGAAGAGCATACCAAACAGTATGAAGAAGCTAGAAGAAAAAACTTCGGCTTTTGCCCAATCTGTTGCTGTTTTTAAGATGTCCATAGGATTTTGTTTTGATCTAGTAATGTAAAAACTAATATGGTTTGATGTGCTTTATCTTGGTTCTAAGATATCAAGTTTCTTATTTGATTTCGAATTTTACTCCAGTTTCCTGTTCAGAAAGTGTCCACAATCTGTTGGCTATCTCTTTATCTTTGGCATGCGGCTCTATTTTATGAGCGCCAACTGGTCCCACCCAATTGCTTCTTCCCGTAGGACCGTAAAAACCTGTTTGGTCAAGGTCTTCTTCTGTAGCGCACATCAATTGGGGATACGCTCCTTTTTCGGCAGATTGAGTGAGTGGCGTCATTAAGGTAAAGATGAATCTCATAAGTGGGCTAGCACTAGTTTTTATAAGAGAAGTTCTTGAAGCACCAGGATGACATGCATAGGCCTTGACTGAATTTTTACCAGCAGCATTTAATTTATCTTGAAGGGCATAGATTGACATAATTTGTGCCAATTTACTTTGACTATAGGCGTTATTCGGAGTATAATCTTTTTCCCAGTTGAGGTTATCGAATTTTATGGTTTTTAATCCCATGTTATAGCCCATACTTCCTACAGTGACAATTCGCCCATTGGATTTTTCAATAAGCGGGAATAATAGGGCTTGTAGCGTAAAGTGTCCAAAGTAATTTACACCCATTTGGCTTTCCCATCCTTCGGCGGTGGTTTTTCGCTTTGGGACTTGAGCTATTGCTGCATTGCAGATAAGTGCATCAATGCGTGTGATGGATTGAAGAACTTCTTCAGCTGCTTTTTTAACAGAAGCTTGATCGCCAAGATCCATGACAAAGTGCGTAACATCAACATGGTGCTGAATATCTTGCTTCAAGGTTTCTATCGTTGCTTCCGATTTCTTCGAATTCCGATTCAACATCACTACTTTAGCGCCCTTTGATAACAAAATTCGAGCAGCTTCTTGACCTGTCCCACTTGTTGTTCCTGTAATGACAAATGTTTTTCCTTTTAGGTTTTGAATTCGATCAGGAGTCCATCCTTTTTTTCCAAATGTATTAGCTTGCATCTTTTGATTATTTAAATGGTATAAACTACTTTCACTGTGTAAAGAGTTCTGCTACAAATCTACAAACGGATAGAGGTAAGCTATGTATACGAATTTTCATTTCACGTATACTTTTTGGGCTCGAGCCCAAAAAAAAGGGAGCTTATTATTCACGTTATTTTAACATATATTGGATATTACTGCTCGATCAGTTATTCGTGCGGATTTATACATTAATTCAGCAGTATATAACCTACGTCACCCCAAAAATCAAAATAAGCGCTGAGACATAAGCTGCTGCACCAATCCATATTCTAGGCATTTCTTTTCGATCTAAGTAATAAACTATTGTAAGAGAAATTATACCGCATATGTAATACGGAATGAAAATTTCAATGCTTGTAAAATGATATAATTCTGGACTAAGGTAATAGAAATAATAGCTATTGAAACAAATTAAGGTAAATATATTGACACAGGTTTCCATTGTCATAGCATCTAAAGGCATAACTAGTCCTTTCATCCAAAGATTATCTAAGGCAGGTGATTTTTTAAATTCTACAACCTTGTGAATTAAGTAATAATGAAATCCATACCAAGGATAAATTAAAAACTTAACACCCGATGTGCTTCCACCATGCACAGGCCATACATGATAGGTCCAGGAAGGACGATTAATGGCTGCTTCAAACATTGAAGAAACAACAATTTCAAGGCTACAGGCGCAAAAATACATGATGCCCATGTACATGCATAAAGATTTAAAATCTATGGGAATCCAACGTCTAGCCATTAAACAGGCTGATCCATATGAGAAGGGTATGAAAAAGAGTAAGAAGAAAAAGATAAATGCAGCTTCCGATTGATCCGTTTGATAAAAGATGTCTATGTTGTCTTTATCTATAATATAATTCAACGTAACATATCCTAGTGCCACAATGGCAAGGAGTATAAGAGGGGTGAACTTCAGTATGAAGATGATCTTTTTCCTCTTGTTTTTGATTGGGGTTTGCAAAGATTTCGAGGGCATGTTATAAAGTTAATTTTTTTTTATTACATAGGGATAGTGTTAGCAAAGGATTTGTAAGTGAAGATGATGCGTTTATATAAATGAGTAACTATTGGACTAAATTTTCCAATTAAAATTAAGTGCCTCGCATTCTGGACAATTAATGTATTCATGATTTAATTGATCAAAATAACATCGATTGCATTGACCGTAAGGAATATTAATATGGCTTATTATAAACTTAGCTTTTTCATGTGTAAGCTCTTTATCTTTTATTAAATCTTTAACGGCTTTGATTGGGTTTCTTTTTTTATTCCAAAGTACTTTTTTTTTCTTCTGGAGAAAAATTTAAAAATTTAATACCTGCTTTAGGTGTGCAATATTTGCATTGTAATTTACTCATTTAATCCGCGTTTAATCGTGTATTAAATTGCTTCATTTCTTTAAGCAAGTCTAATTGAGGGATTTATTCTCCTTGTCTGAATCTAAATCAATCTTATATCACAAAACTACTCTTGTTCCGCAAGTATCAACTCCTTCAGCACTTTTTTATCTTCGTCCTCTTTAAGTTTTACCCCATTGCGATAAAACGAAATCAATTCAAGCTGATCACTTTCCCATACAAGACTTGCCACATTATCAGGGCTTATGGTATGTCTTCCCACCATTTTCTCAGTAGGCCATTCAATGGTAGGGAAACAAATAAAGGCCAATTCTGAACACACAATTTTCTCAGTTGTATTGATGTCAAAATTGAAGTCATATTCTTTTCCCACTTGTCGGAAAGCTAATAAAAGCGCCTTTTTCTTTTCTTCTAGCTCCATCCCATCAGGAAATTTAGGTCGAAGAATAACGAAGTCGTCAACATTGAGAAATTCATCCAGGGTACTCATTTTTACACCTTCTCTTAATGCTTCAATGATGTATTTACCATCTTGACTTTTTAGGTTTCCTTTAGGTGCTAAATCTTCATGATGTTTCGATACAACTTCATGATTCCAAACATTCATGTTTACCATTTCTTGTCCGTTTCCAACCCAAATTGCAACATGTCCAAAATACCCTGGAATAAATTTATCTGTCAAACGAAAAGGTGTCTTTTCAAGTAAAATATCCAATGGTTGAAGCTCTTCTAAAATCTGATTTTTCAAAGTAAGATCATCATACATAATCCCTTTTCGAGTAGCTACCATACCCGCAGTATTCCCAAAAAATTTACTTAAGTCGTTCATACTTGATGTTCCTATTTCTGCAAAAAGATCACTGATGAACATATTCGATAAACGCAAGCTTTTACTGAGTCCTTCTGATTCATCGATTTGTTTCAGATAATCTTTTGAAGGGCTAGTATCTATTAAGTTACTGAGATATACATAAACAGCATCTTTTTCAGAAGCAAACATATTCGTTCGACGTTCCAAAAACTTGATGCCTTTCAGAATTCGTTTCTGGTTCTTAACTGAATTAGCTGCTCGTGAAACTTTTCGAAGTTGATTTGGCTTTACGCCAAAACCAATATCTGGATCATTGGCTATCCGTCGGATCCTATCATCTTGTTCCATGAGAACTACAGCTAATAAATAATTGTCATATAGCATCAGGGCGCAGGCTGTTGAAAGCATAACAGCCTTGGTGCGTTGAAATTCCGTGATATTTTTCTTTTTCAAAAAAGATTGAGAAATTTTCATAGCATTCTCATACTTAAAGGTGAAAAAGTACAACGAATCCCTAAGCTTCATAAATCGATTGGTGTTGCTTTTTAAAAAATTCAAGTTTTGTGCGCCCAATGGTTTTTCTTCATCAGCATTCAGTTCAGTGACAAAATTTACAATCTCTTTTCGGAAGAAAACGCTTCGTTTATAAAATCGTTGGACTTCACCCACTTCTACTTCTAACAAAGAGTCTATGTTTTCTACTTTTTTAAGTTTTCGATTGAGTTTGTAAACGGATTGCCGTTTTTGAGCAGAAGCTTGAAAGAAAGCGAAGCAAAGGCAAAGAATGATTAGTGTTTTAAATGTTTTCATGTAGAGCAGATAAAAAATTTGAACGGCATAAGAATTTTAAGAACAATTTATCCTATAGTTTAGATCTTAGATGGTTTAATATGCTTAAAATTTTAGATTTGGAATATAGCTGCATTTTTCATTTAATTCTTTCATTTAGTAAATTTATAAGATGATTTGCTTCTGCTTCATCTAAAGATAAACCGAATGAAAATGTTTTCATACCGTAATCAAATTTCACTTTACCTGGACCAAGACCATAAACGGCCCTTCTATTTCCTCCAAATAAGGACTCATTTATTGTATTAAATCTAAAATTTTTGACGTCTTTTTTAATTAGTTTTTTCTTTAATCCAATCCCAAATATAGTTTTATTAAAATGCACGCTAGAGCCAATAAATTCAATACTTTCTTTTCCGAAAAATCCCCATAAAATGGTACCTACTACGAATAATCCTGCTAATGTCCAAAAAAGTAACCAAACCAATATGAATGGACTGATCCTGACATCACTTTCGAAGGTGCTGAACCGAAAAGCTGATGAAAAACCATAATACCAACCAACCATCCAAGCTGATCCAAGAGTTAGATAGAACCAATTCTTTTTTGAAGGAACTTCGATTTTGAATATATTACCTGATGTTTGAATCTTTGCTTTTCCGTTGTTCATTAGTGTTGATCTTGGGTTATAATGCTTGTTTATGTTATAAATATACGTATTATCCTCTTTTTGCAGTCCATAGATTTTTTTCGATCGATTCTTCATCTTCAGAGAATTCTGTAACGACCAACGTATAAGACTCTCCAGTCAGAAAGAAAATAGAATTGTAAATGGTATTTCCCAGTTCTTTATTGGAAATGGAGGTAGAGTATCTGAGTAGTTTATGTTGTTTATTAGTCTTCATAGTTGCTTTGATGGGACTAATCTCAATATTTGGTTGTACATATTCTATTTCTTGATTTGTTGTTTTCAAAATATTTTTCAGCATCAATCCTTCATTTTTACCGAAAGGAATTGGTGAGGTATCCACAATGCATATCATTCTAAACGTGTAGGTTGTATCAATCCATACATCTATCTCAGCATCTTTGAATTCCAATGACTCAAGTCGATTTTGTATGATTGCTAATTGTTCAGGGTTTTCAGCGAGAAAAGGAATATCTTCTTTTATTCTATATCGAGAAGATCTTTTGAAGTTATTTGGTAATCGTAATCGAATATTCTCCTGCTGTAACTGTTCCCATTTTGTATGCTTCCATTCATCGGTTGTTTTTTTATTCTTATTGGAACAACTGAAAGAAAAGATGAGGAGTAGTAAGATGATGTAGTATTTCATTTGGTTCGATTATGTTTTGTTCTTCCAAATATATTTATTCTTAATTAAATATATTTTTTTAATCATCTACCAGTTTGATAAGCTGTATCCTCTATTGAAAATGGAATGCGTTTTTGAATCTCTTTTTGATCTACTTTAGAGAGCAAGTGATAATTTTTACCGAACTTTTCTCGTGCAATTTGATCCCTTCCTTCCTGTATAAGTCTGTAAAGAAGAGCATATATGTCTATGAATTTCTGATAACGAATCGAATCATCATACACTATATCAAAATGATAATCAGTAGATTTCTTTAGGATGTTTTCTATAAAGGTTTCTAATCTTTCGGAGGAAATCACTTTGCCATTTATTAATATCTCAGTCTTTGTTATCCTAATCTTATAAACCTTTTTATTCTCCAATCGATGAGGAAAGAGCTCAGATATCATGTTAAAATCAAAAAGACGAGCTGGAATAATTGCATGTTTAAATTGTTGTTGATGGACTGCATTTTCAGGAGCTATAGCATATTCAATTTTGTGAATACCAGATTTAAGTATAGAGTCTTTTAATTGGTTCACATTATGCATTAACACATTTTTGTCAATGGTTAATTTACATTTTAAACCAGGTCGATTATGTACAAGAAAATTTTTCCTCCAGTTTTTAAGGATCGCATCTAAATCTGTTAATTCGATTTCTAAAGCATCATCAAGCATCAATCTTGTATTCTTTTTTTGGCCTGATTCAGATCTGCTTACATATAAGTCCTTTGTGTAACCTCCTAAATTACTTGATGTGTTGTATGTGGCAGAAGGCTTTTTAATGTTAAGAACGTGGATCGGATTTTTGGAAAGTACTTGCTCGTTAATAGCTCGATAATCAATAAAATTTACAGAACCCAGTAGTACTGTAAATATGATGAATAAAAGGCTAGTAGGGAGAAAAGCTTTTTTCGTAAAAGACATAAATTGTCTTCTACTATTGGTCCACAATTGTAGATACAGAACAATTACAAGTAAAATAAATAGAAATCTAAATGAGGGATAAAGACTGACTTCATAATAATATGTTGTAGCAATAAAAAAGATTCCAAATGCCATAGCAAGTTTGAATCCCCATGCAATAAAAACCCAATTTAAGTGTGTCGCATCTAAAAATGTTCTAGTTCTTTCGGTTATAGAACGGTTGTAAAAAGATGGCCTATTACTGTAAAATGCTAATGCATTTCCCATTCCAAAAATCAACGAAATACTTGCAAAAAATCGATTGTAAAAAGTAACTTCTTGATCCGTTAAAATCCATATGTCGTAATATGAGATCGAAGAAATTATACGAATGGATTCTCTCGTCATATAAAGAAAAGCATAGAAAATAATCGATGTGACAAGGAAAATGAAGATCGCAAGAAACAGGTGCAAGGGTTTTAGTTTCGATATATGCTGTTTCCTTTTCATTGTGTAAGCGATGTTAGGGATTTATTTCTTTTTAAAATCAACACGTTAGTGATCTTATCTGTTCCCTATTTTATGTATGCGCATACGATATTTTTTGGGTTGAACCCAAAAAGGGATCTTTTTATCAAAAAATGCTCATTTTATAAAAATTTACAATCCGTTTTTGATTTATCCACATCTCAAATTGCTTGTCGCAAATATTCCTGAACTCAGGTTAATACGTAAAGAATTAGAACCTTGAATTTTGATCTTATTTCATCAAGTCAATCAATCTTTTCATCATAGATATATCGATATTCCGCTGATGATTGTACATGTCCATCCATAATGATTTCTATAGAATCTCGTTCAGTATGATAAATTACTGTAAGCAATTCACCATGTAAGAAGTGGTATAACAAGTGCTGTTTTGTGTTAGTCTGTTGTGATTTTATGAATATAGTTTTGGCTGAGTATCGACAATTTCCAGAAGGAGGACTATAATAGTATGTGTCTTCTGAATCTTTATTGATGATTCTGTCACATAAAGCATTTACACCTACTGTAAAGTGAGTTGTATCTTGACTTTGTATTTGGAACTTCACCATGCCTTGCATAGCTTTTTCTGATGGATACAAAACATACATACTACATGGATTCCATTGAAGCACATATTCTTTCCTCGATTGCATTTTTAATAAAGAGATTTGCTTTTTATTATTGAAAATAAAAGTCAATGAATCGAATCCATTTAGACTTAAGGGGATTTTATATACGGATTTAGAAGGATTGATTTCGATACCATTTATTTCAAAGTGATAATCATACGTTTCACCGTCATGTTCAAAATTAGTCTCAATGAAAGCATATTGCTCTTGAGCTTTAAGCTGAATGCTCAATAGTATAAGCATGAAGTAGTACAAAAAAAGCAATGTTTTCACAGAATAGTCAACTATTAATTGTATAGAATTAACGTTTTTGTTCAAGCAAAAATTTTCATCATATTATATATCTTAGAACCTAAAGAACATTTCCCTCTCCCATCCATCCTACCCATCCTTTCATCTACTTTTTTCTTCCGTTCGTCGGATGTAGCTCATTAACCTGTAACTAAGTGCTTCTATCCACAGTCTTTAGACCAAACTAATTAAACAAATAACTTATGAAACTCTCCAAATACTACGCTATTTACTGCCTATTCTTCTTACTTACTTTTGTGTCAAGTGCCTTTGGGCAAACCACATTTTCAGGAAAGGTATCCGATATCAAAGGAGACGGAATTTTCTTTGCGACGATTGGTTTATATCAAGCGCATGATAGCCTTTTGGCGAAAGCCATTTCAACAGAAGACGATGGTTCTTTTATCATAAAAAATATAAAGGATGGATCCTATTATTTGCAAGCAAGCATGCTCGGTTATAAAACCTTCACCATCGAAAATATAAACTTACCTGGCTACCCCAATACACCCATCAACATAACCCTTGAAGAAGATACTGAGATGATTGATGGCGTAGAAATTAAAGCTCGTGTCCCTGTACTTGAACAAAGGTCCGATCGATTAATCGTTAATGTAGCGAACAATACCACATCCATGAATAGCTCTTTACTAGATGTGATGAAACAAGTTCCAGGTATGATCGTTTCGGGTAGTAAAATTCGGATGGCTGGTCAAACGAATATGACCATCCTTATCAATGGAAAAACGACCCGTTACATGGATATGGAGACTTTGTTGCGCGATATGCCTGGAGATAATATTCAAAAAGTGGAGGTGATTCATCAACCAGGAGCAGAATTCGAGGCTTCAGGAACAGGGCCTATCATTAACATTATTCTTAAAAAGAATGCCCTCTATGGTACGAATGGAAGTGTTTCAGCGGGACTAGGGAAAGGAAGAGACTGGAAATATAGAACGGGACTAAATCTGTCTCATTACCAAGGAAATGTGAACATTCAAGGTGGAGTGGGATGGAGAGATAATCCTTACTACGAACAACTTGATATTCAGCGCTTTGTCCAAGATGATTATTATGAGCAAGTCAGTATCGATCCGCAATTTTCACAGACTTTCCGATCCAATCTTGGTGTGGACTGGGATATTACGAAGAAACATCGAATAGGATTTTCATCTCAGTATAAATACAACAATACAGATAATGTAGTTAATAACATCACCACCATTGATTTTGCAGAAGATGGAATTGATGATTTATCGTTCGAATCCTTTACTAATGAAGATCGAAATTGGTTTTTGGCATCGATTAATCCGTATTATACATTTGAAATTGATACGAATGGTCAGAAAATCGAACTTGATTATAGTTATGCAACCTTCCAACGGGGAGGAACGAACACCTTAACGAATACCACCGATATTTTCAGAGGTCAGGAATTTGTTGAAGATGGGAAGACTTTTATCACATCAGCTAAAGCAGATTATACCTATCCCTTAAATAAAAACCTTACGTTCGCTACGGGTTTTCAATACAATTTAGCAGACCTCGACAACGACTTCCAAGCATATGATGAAAATGAAAGTGGTACATTTATCTTGAATACCTTTCAAAGCAATCAATTCCTATTCAAAGAAGAGATTTATGCTGGTTATATCAAGTCAACCTGGATGTATAAAAAGTGGAAAGGAACCGCTGGATTGCGATATGAAGATAGTAAAAGTGAAGGAAGATCGGTACAAGTAGATACGGTTCTTACTCGTGACATCGAACAGTTTTTTCCGAGTGTAAGTATAAGTAGAGAGATCAAAGGACCTTTGGCCGCATCAATTGCTTATAGTTATCGAATCGATCGACCACGATACAGTACCTTGAATCCGTTCCGTTTCTATCTTGATCCATTTACCTTCAGTCGAGGAAATCCCACCTTGCAACCGGCATTGACGCATAGTACAAAATTCAACTTGAGTTATGAAGGGCAGCCCTTCTTCAATGTGGAATATAAAGATACGCGAGATGCGATGGTTCAGGTACTAGAACAAGACGACGCTACTGGACAGACGAATCAAGTAACTTTAAATCTTGAATCTTTCAAAACTTTCAACACCAGCTTATTCTTTCCTCTAG
This sequence comes from Saprospiraceae bacterium, assembly GCA_020627825.1. Taxonomy (GTDB): domain Bacteria; phylum Bacteroidota; class Bacteroidia; order Chitinophagales; family Saprospiraceae; genus JAHDFB01. The sequence goes on along the minus strand of JAHDGD010000072.1, from coordinate 7,268 downwards.
ATTTTATTCCAAAGATTTCTGGTTATGGTGGCGTTATTGCGAATTATTCGGTTTTTGATTCAGAGATCAATGAGTACGAAATATTACGAAATCGATGGTCATTTACAACGTTTTTAAATGCAAATTTCACTTTACCGTATGATATCAATACCGAACTTTCTGGATGGTATAATAGCGGGGAATTGGATGGTGTGATCACTGGTGAATATCTGTATGGGATTGATATAGGATTTAGTAAAAAAGTGTTGAACAATAGAGGACGTGTAAGCTTCGGAGTAGACAATTTGTTCTTCCGACCATTTCATGGTACAGTCGAATATGACAACGTAGATTTAGATGTAGTTAGTCGATGGGATGGACCTGTGGCGAATCTTCAGTTTTCATATAAATTCGGAAATCAAAGTTTGAAAAAGAAAGAAAATGCGGGAGGAAGTGGAAATGATATGTTGCGTCGTGCAGCAAACTAGATTGATCTATTTGTAGTACTTTCGAAACAGCTAAAATAGTGTTACTTTTACAGCATGGGAGAAGCTGTACATCAAGAAGCAAAGGAATTGTTGAAGCAAAACGGACTGCGGGTGACCAACATGCGCATTGACGTAATGAACGTTTTTCTTCAGCATTCCGATACCGCACTATCGAATCAAGAAATTGAATCTAAAATTCCGAAGTCGGATCGTGTTACGCTTTATCGTACATTGAAGACTTTCGAAAAGAGTGGAGTTATTCATCAAGCGATTGATGGCAGCGGATCGAATAAATACGCTTTATGTCATAGTAATTGTTCGAGTCATGAACATCTCGACAATCATGCTCATTTTCATTGCACAAGTTGTGAAAAGACCATTTGTTTGGATGAGATCGAAACCCCACAAGTTGCCCTTCCAGTTGGTTTCAATGCTGAAGAACGCTATCTTGTCATTAAAGGCACTTGCGAAACGTGCGCCTAAGATCGAACATCCCTTGGTGGAAGCATCTGTTATCCTATTTTATTGAAATAGAGCTTGAAAAACTCGACTCGGAGATCAGCGGACCCATATCTGTTTGCTTGTCAGACGGTCGTATGCAGCTTAATGCAAAGCGAGCAATTTACAGTTGGGAAGATAAATACGACAATTTTGATAAGTCTTTCCATTATGTATTTAAAGGAGAACAAGAGAAATTGGGTCGGGGCCCAAAAAAGGTTCCATTCTCTTTGTTGGTGCTGGGTTATGGCATGGGAAGCATTCCTTTAATGTTGGAAAAAAAACACAGAAAGCAGTTTGAGTGTACTGCAATAGAATTAGACGAAGACGTGATCTATTTGGCAGAAAAGTACGGCACTTCCGGATTATCATCTTCTGTCCAAATCATCCAAGCTCCAGCGGAAGTGTTTGTGGAGATCACTGAAGAACAGTACGATATGATTTGTATCGATGTCTTTGTCAAAGACCGCATTCCAGCGCCCATTTTAACACCTGCTTTTATTCAACAAGTGTATGATCTTTTAGAAAATAATGGCTACATCTTTTTCAATCACCTATCGAATAAACCAAAGGAAGTAGAATTCGCACAAAAGTATTTTGAGAATGCCTTTGAACCGCTTTTTAAGGTGAGCGAGTTGTTGGATGTAGGAGGGAATCATATTATGATAGGGAGGAAGGGGTGAGGAGGGTAGGTGTAATCCTTAGTTATTCCTCTGTCACTTCTTTCACCATTGATTACATGAATTGAAAAAAAATTAAAATTGATTAAGAGCGTCAATCGGAACAAGATAGCAATTTTATGGGGATTAATATTAATAGTTCAAGGCTACTATTTTGCTGATTATTTAAGTCCTTTTGGATGGAGACAAATTAAAGTTGAAGGACTTGCTTGTACTTGTCCCGATGAAAAAGTACTCCAAGGTCAACTCACTTTGAAAAAGAATACACCAGATAGTCTTAAAAAATATGAATTGGACTATTCTGAAATATACGTTACAGAAAGACCATCAACAAATATAGATCCTATGGGTGTTAGCCAATACATAATTCAAGGACAAATTATTGGTAAAGATAGAGTGAGTCCGAATGATCCTTGGAATCCAATATTAAGAGTTGAATATTGGAGAAAAGAAAATGCTTTTAGAGAATGGGTTATAAGAGGGTTTTTAATTCTTCAGTTATTAATTTGGCTCATACTTGTTAGAAATAGATATTAAGCAGTGTTTAATGAATACAACCTAGCTAGGAAAGATAGTAATTAGCAATTGTTTATCTTTAGGTTGCGTAAATGATATGGCACTAGTTGATGAATAAAAAAGAAATGGAAACGACTACTCTGTATAGACCTGTAAATAAAGTTGAACTTGATTTGATTCAAAAAACTCAATGGAAAAAATTTCCTCCTAGACTTCCTGAACAACCTATTTTTTATCCAGTTACCAATCAAGAATATGCTAGCCAAATCACAACAGAATGGAATCTACCTTCATATAAAAATGGTTTTGTAACAGAATTTAGATTGAGTAAAAAATACCTAACTAAATTTAAAGTTGAAAAAGTTGGACTGGATCATCATACGGAGTTGTGGGTTCCAGCTGAAGAACTTGAAGAATTTAATAATGAGATTATTGGTGGCATTAAGGTCATTGAAGGGTATCATGCTGATCCTGATTCTCAATATGTTTTTGTTAAAAATACTTTCCTAGCTAATGACCGTCATGTTATTGAATTGCAATTTTTAAATAAAGAACCAAAATTTGAGATCACCAAACATTCAACAATAGAAGATTATGGACTAGAGAAATATGTAAATGAGCTTAAGAGTGCTGCAGATTCATATGAAAACAGAGATTTAGAAACTTTTATGATATTGATGAAAGATACATTTGAAATGCATCCAATTAAGAATAATCAAGTATATCTTTTGAAAAAGAATGGTCGTATTTAAATCATTAAATATATCAAATGACCGAATCTGCCATTATTCAAAAGTTTGCCTCTTCATTTATGAAACCAAGTTCACGGGAACGTGCTGTTTATGAATTAAAATCTTCGAAAAAGAGAATGAAATTCGTATCTAAGATTGGTGCACTGCCAGAATTCTTTCAATTGAATAAATTTATCAAAATGAAAAAAGGGAAGCTCATTTCATTTGATAAAATCAGCAGAGAAACACTGTGTTATATTATTTCAGGATTTGGTGAATATGATCGCCTGATAATACCATTTGAAAAGGCTGTTCGACACTGTCATTTTGGAGCTAGCGGTACTATTGTATATGATTTTTATGAAAATCGATTAATTTACCATGAAGAATTAAGTTTTGGAAGTCCTACTGTTTATTTTGCAAATGGATGTTGATAAAAAAGGATGCTAAATTAATCTGAGATATTTAATTTAGCTTACTATTTATGCTATCATTTTATAAGACATACAGATTATATAGAATGGGTATTCTTTTATTGAATATACCCTTAATCTTATTTTTTGGAATGTTATTCTTTCAAGATTTTTTTAGGGTTTATCCTATTGGATATTTCCAATTAGGGAGCTTGTCTACATTTTTTCTTGGAAGTATTATTTTTCCTTTGGGAATATTGTCTGTAATACTTCAATTAAATCCAAGTATATTATATATCAGAGATATAGTGGGAATAAGTCTAAAAGCATTGCATATATTTTATGGCCTTTTCACTATAATAATTGGTAAATATATGCTTTGCTTAAGTATTTGGAATGATGTATCAAATTTGATTCCTAGAGATAGAATTGTAGATATTATTTTCAGAATCGGTTTTTATTTTTTAGAAATTAACATGATTTTGCTAGGTTATCTTGTTGTACTTCAATTGTTCGATAAATACGATATTAAGAAATAATAGTTTTAAGAAAAGAAATACTTTAAAAAATTAAATATCACTAACCACTCATTCCTTTTCTTTTGGGCGTAAAGCCTAAGCAAGACAATAACGTATTCTTTTGATTCGAATATATATAGTAGAATCTCAACTTATTCTTCGATTTTCTTATTATTGATTAACGTTATTTACCCATAAGATGATCCAATTTTTACAGAAACATATTGCTCTTGCTTTACTGGTATCTTGTCTGTACAGTGGATTCTTACATAGAAAATTCATGCCCCTGAATATTCAAGGAAGTCATTTATGGCGGCAGTCAACCACGATGTGGAATATACGAAATTTTACGAGGCATGACGCGAATATTCTGAATCCAAGGACGGCAAGTTTCAATAATGGTGATAATCTTAATCGATATGAATTTCCAGTGATGCAATGGTCGATTGCGATGATCCTACGTCTAACGGGCGAGCATATGCTGTTGGTTCGTTTGTGTATGTTTTTGTTTTCATGTATTGGGATTATTGGTTTTTATAAATTGATGCTCTTACTCACAAAAGAGAAGATCGTTGCATGGGTTTCCGCATCTCTTTTTCAATTTTCACCTGTTGTTTTTCAATATGCGATTAATCCTTTGCCAGATGTTTTAGCGTTAAGTTTGAGTATATGGTATATGTATTGGATATTGACATATGAGAAAGGAAGAAAAATTAAGCATTTGATGTATGCAGCTGCTTTTTTATCTTCCGCTACCTTGGTGAAGCTTCCTTTTTTGTTATTTGCTAGCGTCAGTATAGCTCTATTTTTAAGCGATATAATTCAGAAGAAAAAGCTGAATAAAGAGCAAGGGGTTTTCATAGGAATTCAATTCTTTGCGCTTTTTCCTGCTTTAGCTTGGTATGCATGGGTAATTCCAGACTGGGTAGGAAATCCAGTAACTAACAGTGTTTTTTCTAGCGATGCAAACTGGGAGCAATTAAGAGAATACTTTGCGTATCATGCAGAAATTATGTTTCCCAAAAGATTATTGCACGTTCCATTATGGCCTTTTTTTCTACTAGGCCTCTATGCTTTTTTTAAATCTAAGGTACCCAAGAGCTGGTTTGTTACTTATGTGGTAGCTTGCTTTTTATATTTTATTCTGGAATTACATGCAATTACTACAGTGCATGATTATTATATGTTTCCATTTCTTCCTTGGTTGTTTATTTGCATAGGATTCGGAGTGCAATATATTTATCAGCTCTCAAGAAAATGGTCTATTTATTTACTCTTGTCTTTTTCAATATTTATAGGTTTATATATTCTGAATATAGTGGAAGGTACGTGGGATAAAAGAAATTCACAATTAGATATGGAATTGTATGAACACCAAGAAGCATTGAAGCAATTAGTTCCTAGGGATACTAAAGTCATTATGATGAATGATCGATCGTATGTGATGTTACCCTATCTACTGGATAAGCGTGGGAATATTTTCGCAGATGATAACTTACCGATTCCTTTCATTCACGATATGGTAAAACGTCAAGGGTTTGAATACTTTTATTCAAATTCGGAGAAGGTAAATCAACAAGATGAGTTTTTGCCATATGTGGATAGTTTGTTGTATGAAGCTGGAAGAATGAAGGTGTTTAGATTAAAGTTGCCGGAGGGGTAAAAGGATGAAATTCGCTACTTTTAGAAAAATAAAAAATGTGACGACCTTAAGGCACTAAACTAATACTTAAACAAAATCTAAACACGTCAAAATGAATGGTATAAAGTATATTATTTTTTCAATTATTTTATTCTTTTGGGTTTTTATACCTACAAATATTGAGGCCCAAAATTTTCAAGGTATTGTTCATTACGAAGCTTCATTTATAGTTCATAACAATAATTTGAGTGTAGAATATTTAGAAAAACAAATGGGAAGAGATATCATCACATATTTTAAGGATGGATTTTATAAAGAAGTAACTGAGTCAGATTTTATGTGTTATCAATTATTTCGTCATGATCAAAATAGAATATATTTTAAAAATAAGCTTGATAGAGATACATTAAGGTTTTCGGCAGTTTTGAAGGAAGAAGTCAATGAATTTAAATATGAAGTCCTTGAAAATGTAGATACAATTTTAGGTAATGTATGTAACGTGTTAATTGTAGAAGGGATGTACGGAAAAGTTAGGTACTATTACAGCTCAAATTTCCCTATTGATCCTATCTTTTATTCAAAATACACTTTAAATAATAAGAATAAGATTGTTGAAATTATGAAGTCTATTTATTTGCGATTGGAAATGGAATACCCAGAATTTACGGTAACTGTAGAAGCGAAAGAAATCGTAGAAAAAAGATTAAGAAAAAGAGAATTTAAAGTTCCAAAACATAAAATATTATCAGAGCTTTTAATAAATTGAAAAAAGATTTATTTAGAGTATCATATCTTTGAAATTATATAAGGTCTGTATTAAAAAGGGTTAAATGAAAACGATTTATTTTTGTTTATAATGCCATTTTAAATCTTACAAAAGCGATCCAAATGAATTTTACATATTATTTATTCTCTTTGATTTCTCTATGCCTATTTCTTTCTTGTACTCAAAGAACTACACAGACAATGATGCAAGATAAACGAGAAGTACCTGCTGAATTGTTCAGCATGATGTCTGGAGAATTTTCAAGTGCAGAGCAAGCAGAACAAGATTCGGCGTTTTATAACATAAATCTTGTGATGTATCCTATATGGGAAAAAGATGAAACAGCTAAATGGCTTTATGTTGAGCAAGCTGTTACTAAATTTATTGATAAACCTTATCGACAACGTATCTATCGATTGACAGCTTTGCAAGATAATACCATTGAAAGCAAAGTCTATACTTTACATAATCCTGAGAACTATATTCACGGATGGAATACACCTGAAATTTTTGATCGGATAAACCCCGATTCTCTTGAGCTAAGAGAAGGGTGTGCGGTCTATCTTAAGAAGAAAGATGATTGTTTCACAGGATCTACCCATGCTAAAGATTGTGGAAGTACTTTAAGAGGAGCCAGTTATGCTACATCTATTGTTACGGTATGTAAAGATGGTGTAGAATCATGGGATCAAGGGTGGAACGCAGAAGATGAACAGGTATGGGGAGCAGAAAAAAGTGGCTATATTTTCAAAAGGAAATAATACTATTTAGATTCTATATTCATGTTACAACGTAATTTCTTCCTTGGAAAATTTCGAAGTAGCTCAGGTTGCTCCTTTATCTTGGTTATAAGACATAGTAATGATTCTTTTCTTTTTGGGCTCGAGCCCAAAAAAAGCACGTATGAAAAATATAAAATGAAAGATTGACTTCCTTAAGGAATACTATATGCATTCTGAAATTCAAATGGCATTAATTTAACTCAGGCATAATATACGGAATTACAAATTGGAAAAATAATATCAAGAGGCCGATAG